>PBTU01000124.1 GCA_002729295.1 Verrucomicrobiales bacterium
GGTCGTCTTCTCTCCCTCAAAACGCCCCTTCAAAGTGGGCGGAAAGGAAGGCCAGCCCATCAAAGAGATCCTCGCGTAATCGTAGCAGGGTCTTTCAGACCCAGACTACCCAAGCCGCATTGCCCCTCTCAAACGCTCTGGTTTTCCAGAGCGTTTTTTCGTAACCCAAAGCCCCCCCTTTTTACCCCACTTAGATGAAACTCCCTGAGATCCTCTGCCTTCCTCTCCTTCGGCCGGGCCCTCGTCTGAGTCCCTTGTGGTTTTCTCCCCTTCAAGTTCAAAAAACGCACCAAAGTCCGCCGCCACACCGTTTCCAAATCCTCAACGCCCTGAAAATGCACCTTTCCCCTTCCCCCCCATCGAGCGACTCTCTTTAATTCCGCATAGGAATGGCAGCCAGCGAAAAGAAGCTCACCCCGATGATGGCCCAGTATATGGCCATGCGGAGATCCCTGCCCGACGACATCCTCCTCCTTTACCGCCTCGGTGATTTCTATGAGATGTTCTTCGAGGATGCCAAAGCCGCCGCCGGCATCCTCAACGTCGCCCTCACCAAGCGAAACGACATTCCGATGTGTGGGGTTCCGCATCACGCGGCCCAAGGCTACATTGCCAAGCTCATTCAGGCCAACAAGCGCGTCGCCATCGCCGAGCAAACGACCGCTCCCGAACCCGGAAAGATTGTCGAACGCGAGATCGCCCAAATCATCTCCGCTTCCACCGTCAACGACCTCACCCTCCTCGACGACACCAAACACACCTACCTCGCCGCCGTCTTTCAGGGAGGCACCGCCAAGAAGCCCAACTTCGGCCTCGCCTGCGCCGATCACACCACGGGCGAATTCACCGTCGCCGAGTTCTCCGACCGGCAGCAACTCGAAGACGAGCTCGCCCGTCGTTCACCTTCCGAACTTCTCATTTCCGACGAACAAGTTCAGGAATTTGGCGGCCTTCTCGGAAATCTTCCCTACGACGGTTACGCCTTCATCTCCGAACAAGCCCTCCACACTCTCAAGGACCACTTCAAAGTCCAATCACTCGACGGCTTCGGCTGCGCCGACATGTCCGCCGCCCTCTCCGCAGCCGGCGGCGTGATGCACTACCTCACCTACCAACTTCGCCGCAACTGCGATCACCTCCGCGGCCTCTCGGTCCGTAATGCCGCCGACCACGTTCTCATCGACTCAGCCTCCCAAGCCAACCTCGACCTCGTCGAATCCCGCTCTGGAAAACAGCACACTCTCCTCGGCGTTCTCGATCGCACTTCTACCCCGATGGGTGCCCGCAAGCTCCGTGACTGGATCCTTCACCCGCTCCGCGATCTCGCGGCCCTCACCGCCCGACTCGACCTCGTCGATTCCCTTCTCGCCGAACCCTACCTTCTTACAAAACTTCGCGACTCGCTCAAAAGGATCCGCGACATCGAACGCACCACTGGACGCCTTTCACAAGGAGCCGGCAACGCTCGCGATCTCAAATCCCTCCAGACTTCACTCGAGCACATCCCTAACCTCCGCGCCGACCT
The DNA here is from genome assembly GCA_002729295.1 of Verrucomicrobiales bacterium. Lineage (GTDB taxonomy): Bacteria > Verrucomicrobiota > Verrucomicrobiia > Verrucomicrobiales > Akkermansiaceae > SW10. The sequence goes on from PBTU01000124.1 coordinate 1,526, forward strand.
CTCTTCCATCTCGAACACTTCCGGCCTTCACGGCCAACTCATCGAGAACATTCAGGAATTTCCCGATGTGGTCGGAACTCTCCAAGCCGCCCTTGTCGACGAGCCGCCCGCGCAACTTCGCGACGGCGGCATCATCCGCGACGGACACTCCGCCACACTCGACGAACTCCGTTCCGCCTCTCGCGATGGCAAACAATGGATTGCAGAGCTGCAGCAAAGCGAACGCGAACGTACCGGCATCGACAACCTAAAGATCAAATTCAACAACGTCTTCGGATACTTCATCGAGATCACCAAATCGAAAGCCGACCAGGCCCCTGACGACTACCAGCGGAAACAAACAATGGCCAACGCCGAGCGCTTCATCACGCCCGGCCTCAAAGAGGTCGAAGGAAAAGTCCTCGGTTCCGACGACCGCGCCAAGGCTCTCGAATACGAAGAGTTCGTCAAACTCCGCTCCGCCATCACCGACCACCTCGTCCCGCTTCAACAAACCGCCGACGCTCTCGCCACCCTCGACGTCCTCATCTCCTTTTCCGAAACCGCGCAACTCTACCAACACACCCGCCCCGTCCTCGACGAATCCCGCAACTTGCAAATCGTCAACGGACGTCACCCGGTTCTTGAGCAAACGCTCATCGAAGAAAAATTCGTCCCCAACGACACCCTCATCGAGCCCGAGGAATCACTCTTACAAATCCTCACCGGCCCCAACATGGCCGGTAAGTCAACCTACATTCGCCAGATCGCCCTCGTCACTCTCATGGCCCAAGTCGGCGCCTACGTCCCCGCCGAGCACGCTCACATTGGCCTCACCGACCGCATCTTCTGCCGCGTTGGCGCATCCGATGATCTTTCCAGAGGCCAATCAACCTTCATGGTCGAAATGAACGAGACTTCGCTCATCGTCAACAACGCCACCGACCGCTCCCTCGTCATCCTTGACGAAATCGGCCGCGGCACCGCCACCTTCGACGGGCTCTCCATCGCCTGGTCCGTCGCCGAACACCTCCACGACGAAGTGCAATGCCGCACCCTCTTCGCGACCCACTACCACGAACTCTGCGCCCTCGCGGACAGCAAGAAATCCGTCACCAACTTCAACGTCGCCGTTCGCGAGTGGAACGACGACATCATCTTCCTCCGTAAAATTCTCCCCGGCCAGGCTGACAAAAGCTACGGCATCCAAGTCGCCAGACTCGCCGGTCTCCCAAAACCCATTCTCGATCGCGCTAAGGAAATCCTCTCCCACCTCGAAATGAGTTCCTCCAAACCCTCTCAGGAGAGAAAGAAATCCCCCGAGGCCAAAAAAGCCCTCCCCGAAGCCGACTCCCCGCAGATGGATCTCTTCGGCTGAGGGCGCCGCGACTCTTTTCCTACCTGCTCGGGTGGAGTTCGCGAGACTTGATCGCTTCGACTCCAAGCGCAGCAGCTGTTCCGAGGATCATTTCCTCACAAGCAGTTCTTGGAACCTGCGCAGCGGGCTTGCTCAGGCCGCAGATGATTTTCCCGTATGCCTGGGCCCCGCCGAGGTGACGAAGGAGCTTCAGTGAAATATGTGCGGCATCGAGGGAAGGAAAAATAAGAACGTCCGATGGTGGCTTCACCGCCAATTCGGGAACTTTGACTGCAGCAGCCTTTGGCACGAGAGCCACGTCCGCTTGAATCTCGCCATCGACATCAATATCGAGAACATCGACCCGTTCATTGGCCAATGCGGCCGCGGCTTGCATCATACGGGAAGATTCGTCGCGGGCGCTTCCGTAATTGGAATGGCTCAGCAAAGCAACCCGGGTCATACGTCCCAAGTGGAGATGAGCCAACTTTCCGGCTTCAGCTGCGATCGCGGCAATGTCATCGACTTCCGGTTCGGCAATCAATCCGGTATCCGCGAGGAAAAGGATTCCATTGGCTCCAAAATTCGGCAGGCTGTTTGAAACCAACACCGTACAGGCAAAGGCCTTCTCGACACTTGGACAAGGCTTCACCAAATGAAGGACCGGACGGAAGACGCCAAAGGGATCGACCTGATTTCCTCCCAAGTAGGCATCGGCCTGACCGTATTGCACCATCATCGCGGCGAAGTAATGCGGCTTGGCGATGATACTTTCGGCATCAACATTTACAATTCCGCGGTAACGTTCTATTCGCTCAAATCGCTCGCAGAAGAGTTCGAAATCCGATGATTCCGCCGGATCGATGATACGCACGAACTCGGTCGACAGCCCCAAGTCGGCAAAAATCGCGAGAATCTTCTCCCTATTTCCCAACAAAACGGGGATTCCCAATTCCATCTCGACCATCCTCGCAGCAACCCGGACAATGCGGGGATCTTCAGCTTCCGTGAAGACAATCCGCTTGGGATGGCGCTTTAACTGATCAAAAAGAGGCTTGGTAAACGAATTTGGATCGGGGAAAACGCTGGCGGAATCAGACATGTGGCATGAGGCTTTGCGCCTTGGCGAGGAATCTAGTATGACTCCCTCGTTGCGACAACGCCAAAGCGCCAATGCTTGCAGATTACCACACCCACACCCCGCTTTGCCGTCATGCAGAAGGCGAACCGGAGGAATACCTCGACAAGGCCCTCGCCGCTGGACTGGTGGAATATGGCATTTCCGACCACGCCCCGCAGACGCCCGAACCCTTCGACGACTGGCGTATGCTCGAATCCGAGCTCCCGGAATACCTCGAATGGATCGAGCGTGCCCGCCAACACGCCGGCGACCAACTCCCCGTGCGAGCTGGACTTGAGTGCGACTGGTTATCCGACTGCCACGAATGGATCGTCAATCTCTCCAGCAGATACGAATGGGATTTCCTCATCGGCTCCGTCCACTACCTCGGCGACAAGTGGGATTTTGATAATCCAAAATGGCTCGGCCGCTGGGCCGAAACCGACGTTGAAGAAATCTGGACAGCCTACTGGGAAGAATACGCCAGCATGGCCCGCTCCGGACTTTTCGATATCCTCGGCCACCCCGACCTAATCAAAAAATTCGCCTACACTCCGGAAGGTGACCTTCGTCGGTTTTACGACCCAGCCATCGAAGCCATCGTCGCCGGACACGCCGCGATCGAGCTCAACACCGCCGGCTTTCACAAACCATGCGCCGAGCAATACCCTTCCGCCGAGTTTCTCAAACTCGCCCGCGAAGCCAACATCCCCATCACCCTCTCCTCCGACGCTCACGCACCCAGCGAGGTCGCCCGCGATTTTGACAAAGGCACCGCCCTCATCAAAGAAGCCGGCTACACCCAACTTTGCCGCTTCGACCGACGAAGCCGCACCCAAGTCGATTTTTAGCCCCCTCAGCCAAAAAAGAGATCCCCGTCAATTCGCAAGATTCGCGGTCAAAGCCCCCAAATCATGTCTCTTCCCGGCCCCCTGCTCGAGAGCTCAAAGCCATCGCAGCACACCCAAAAGCGACCTCTTCCTCCATCCTTAAATTCTACCATGGAAGACACTAGAAGTCATGGTCCTCAGCGACCACGTCGAACTCGTCAAAAAATGGTGGAAGATCCGCAAGCTGGTCTTCCGTGTTTCCAACCCCAAACTCCTTGGCGACATCCCCATGTCTAACATGGGGAAAATCGAAATGAAAATCGACGACCGCTCCCGCCAGGAAGCCAAAAATCTTACCGCCCTCATCGAATTCCAACGTTCCGTCTTCCTCCTTAATAAAAAAAACAAACGTCTGACGACAATGAGGGAAGAATAGGAATTTTGATCAATTAACGGAGCTTGGACTCTAGTCCGGGCTCTGCGTGGAGCTCTTGGATCAAGCCAGGATTTTCTTGATCACTTTCCCTCCTACGTCAGTCAAACGGAAGCGTCGACCGTTGTAGTTGTACGTCAGCTTCTCGTGATTGAAACCAAGTTGGTGCAAAATCGTCGCGTGGATGTCATTCACGTGCACTTTATCGACGGCGGCGTGGTGACCAATTTCATCCGACTCGCCATAACTCACGCCGCCTTTCACTCCGCCACCCGCCATCCAGGTGCTGAAGCAATGCGGATTGTGATCGCGACCCGGCTTCTTTGATTTTTGAGTCAACGGAAGGCGTCCAAATTCCCCGCCCCAAATCACGAGAGTATCATTCAGCAGCCCGCGTTGTTCGAGGTCCGTCAAAAGCCCTGCAATTGGCGTATCGGTCTCTCCGGCGAACTGACTGTGATTTCCCTTTATGTCATTGTGTCCGTCCCAACTCCGTTGATTTTCCATCCCGCCGGAATAGATCTGTACGAAACGCACTCCTCGTTCAACCATGCGTCGCGCGGTAAGACATTGGCGTGCAAAGTGATCGCATCGCTTCTCGCCTACGCCATAGAGTTTTTTGACATGCTCCGGCTCGCGGTCGATATCGAAAGCTTCAGGCGCGGCATTCTGCATCCGGTAAGCCAACTCAAAACTCTTGATCCGAGCCTCCAGTTCCGCATCACCGGGACGCTCTTTGATGTGCTCGCCGTTGAGTTTCTTCAACAAGGCTAACTGCCGCAACTGCTGCCCGTCGTTCATGTGCTTGGGACGATTGAGATTATCAATCGGGTCGCCTTTTGGCTTCAGCCACGTGCCTTGGTAAACACTCGGTAAAAATCCCGCACCCCAATTCGCCGCATGGCCTTTGGGCAGACCGCGGTCGAGCGGGTCGGACATCACCACGAAAGCCGGTAAGTCGCGACTCTCGCTTCCCAACCCATAAGTCACCCACGACCCCACACAGGGCAAGCCCATACGTGGCTGCCCCGAGTTCATCATAAAGAGCGCCGGACTGTGATTGTTCGACTCGGTATGCCCCGAGTGAATGAAAGCCATCTTGTCGACGTGCTCGCCAAGCTTCGGGAAAATCGACGACACCATCTTCCCGCACTCTCCGCGCGGGGTGAACTCGAAAGGAGACTTCATCAAGGGCCCGACGGCATTGGAAAAAAATCCAGTATTCTTATCGAAACCCTGGAGCTCCTTCCCGTCCATCTTCTCGAGCTCCGGCTTATAGTCCCAAGTATCAACCTGACTCGGACCACCATTGATGAACAACCAAATCACCGACTTGGCTTTCCCTCCGAAATGCCCCTTCTTGGGAGCGAGAGGATCGTCAGTTCCAAGAAGCCCCTCATCGGCCAACAAACTGGCGAGACCCAGGCCACCCAGGCCGGCTCCTGATTTTTGAAGCCAATGACGGCGCGTATAGTGGGGAAAATTCATGGTAGATAGACAAATTCGTTAAGACTGAAAATAACCTGACAAAGGTCAGCGAAGGCAAGTTCTTTGGCGTTTTTGGTTCCTTGATAGGAAGACGCCTGGGCATCAATGAACGCGCGGTTATTACGCAACTCCGTTGAGGTTGGGTCACGACTCAGGGTGCGCCGGTAGAGTTCGCGAATCGCTTCATCGGTCTCTTTTGAAGAAACACTTTCCGCCAAAGCACCCGCCCAACCCACGACCTGCGGATTGTTCATAAAGAGTAAGGCCTGGGGTGCAATCGTCGTACTGGGACGACTTCCCTGACTCGACAGCGGCTCCGGTTGATCAAAAATCTGCATCATCGGAACGAGCCGACTGCGCTTGATCATGAAATAGATGCTGCGACGTCGATGCCTCTCATCCAAAGTCCCCGGCCCATACATCCTGGTATCCAGTTGCCCGGCCGACGAAAGAATAGAATCACGCACAATTTCGGCCTCGAGACGTCGCGGAGTGAAACGCCAGAGGAATTGATTATCGGGATCAGCCGCAGCCTTCTTCGGCGAGGGCGCACTGCTTTGTTGCCAGGTCGCACTGAGCATGATGTCGCGATGTAAGGCCTTCACGTCCCATCCGCTCGCAATGAACCGCCAAGCCATGTAATCCAACAACTCCGGATGCGAGGGAAGCTTTCCCTGCAGACCAAAGTCGTTCGGGGTCGATACGATTCCCCTTCCAAAGTGATGATGCCATATTCGATTCACTGCCACCCGCGCCAGCAAGTGCCCTGCGCCATTCTCGACATCCGTCATCCAGTTCGCCAATCCGGTGCGACGATAACTCGTACGCTCCCAATCAACCGGAGGCTGCTCCTGCCAATCAGCACTGGCCTTGCCATTATTCATGAGCACCTGAAGAAAACCCGCATTCGCCACACCCTTTTTCTGATTTGGATCGCCTCGACTTAGGAAGTGTGTCTCAGGATAAAAATGCGGGAAACCGCGCCCATCGGCATGATGTTTTGTTGGCTTAAACCCTTCGCTGGTCACCTGCACTTTGGTCACGCTGGGCTTGGGCTTGGTTCCGAGGGAATTTCTGACAGCCGCATCCAGCTTCACCCATTCCGGGATTGAAATAAGGTATTGCTGAAAGAGCACCTTCCGCTGTTTCTCATCAAGCGCTCCTCTCGCCAAAGCCTCAAGGGCTGCGCTGATCGCACTGTCTTTTCCGCCGCCCACTTTCACTGAAGGCGCAGAATTTCCACTCACCGAAAGACGGAATCTTCCCAAGCTATGCTGTGTATTATTGTAAAACCGCAGCTCCACTTCCAGCATCTCTTCGCTATTAAGCTTCGTTGCCTTCTCTAACTCAAAAACCGCAGCCTGATCTTTTCCAATCCCTCCTGAATCCACAGCCCAACCAGTCCCATCGAAATTTCTATCAATCGACGAAGCCACCGAGAGATTGCTCTTGTTTTGTTGATGCGTCGCTTTCGCACCGACCAATTTCAGCTCACGTTTTTTCCCATCGCGAGAAACCGCAAAAAGCTTAAGATTGCTCAATGCAAAATTCCCATTACTCGCTCGCCCCGGTCCCTTTCGCTTCATCGATGAATCAGTCAATGCCTCCAAGCGGAGAAATCGCATCATCCCCGAAAGAGGTGCCGATTTAACGGTATAGATCTCCTTCGCCCCTGCTGCTCCCACCGCCAATATCGCACCATCGGCTTGCTGCTTCAGCTTGGTTGCCTTGTGACTGGAAACGGCACTCTTCACGCCAAGGTTCATCCACTCACTTTGCGCTACCAAAGAACGAGCATCGGTCTTGAGCCACCGTTTAAATGAACTCACCAGCTTGGGATTCGCTTCAAATTCCGCGCGAGCATCCACTGACTGATCGCACCTCACCTGCCACTCCTTCAAGGCCAACTGATATTCTTCAGAATCCAGATCGACATCGATCTCACTACGAATCGTCGTGGTGAAGTTCGCCACAAAACGATAGTAATCCTTCACCGGAATGGGGTCGAACTTGTGGTCATGACAACGGGCACATCCGATGGTCAGCCCCAACATCGCCGTACCAGTCGTGGCGGCCATGTCGTCCAATTCATCGTAACGCGCGCTTTCAAATTCCTTTTCCGTCAGCTGCGTCGGAAAGACACCCGCCCCTAAAAAACCCGTCGCCATCATCGCGAGCGGATTCTCCGGATCGAGCTCGTCACCCGCGACTTGCAATCGAACAAATTCATCCCAGGGCATGTTCGTATTGAGCGCCTTGATCACAAAATCGCGATAGTGATAAGCATACTTCCGGTTGTAATCCTGCTCAAAGCCATGGCTCTCCGCAAAGCGCGCCGCATCCAACCAATGCCGCGCCCAACGCTCTCCATAGTGCGGGCTGGCGAGAAGTTTATCCACCAAGTCCACATGGCTCATCGAGAGCGCCGCCTTCAATTGCTCTGCGGTCGGCGGCAATCCAATCACCGACAAATACGCCCGCCGAATCCGATCTCGATCCTTTGCCTGCGAATTGGGCAGCAGATTATTTTCCTGCAATTTTGCCGCGACGAATTGGTCAATCTCCCCCTTCACCCATTTCCCTCCAGCCTTTGGCGGCGTCACCTTGGCCAGCGGCTTAAACGACCAAAACTCACGATCACTATCCGTCACCCTCATCTCAGCAGGACGATCGCCCTTGTTCTCAAGGAGCGGCTTGTCATAAGGTGCGCCTAACGCGATCCACTTCTCAAAATCTGCGATCAGGGAATCAGGTAACTTATCCTTCTTCGGCGGCATCTCCAGGTCCTCTTCCTCATGTCGGATCAAAGTGAGCAAATAACTCTCTCCCGGCTTTTCCAAATCAATGGCATCCTCCGAATCCCCGCCTTCCAACAACAAATCCCGCGTTGAGAGATCCAAGCCCGAGCGAACCTTCTCGTCCCCGTGGCATTTCAGGCAATTGTCGATCAAGGCCGGACGAATCGTCTTTTGAAACAAGGCAGTCCCCTCCTTCATCTTCTCGGCATGCCCATCCTGGGACAATGCCGGACCACCTGAGAGAGCAACCGCGATAATAAGGACTTGTTTGCGCATAGAATTCAGACCAATGACCGATAGTTCCCCATTTACGCCCCATCAATGGCAATCTCTATCAAGAGCCCACTACAAAAAAACAGCGACCTGCTGATCACGCGCGTTGATCAAGGCTAGGATGAGCGACACTAGGAACTCGGCCCGGCACCCATCGTCCCGTAGCCCTTGAAAA
>PBTU01000125.1 GCA_002729295.1 Verrucomicrobiales bacterium
AAAGGCGCATTCACCGGATCCAGCAAAACACGGAACTTGCGTGGTTGATTGGCGGCATCCTTTTGGTTGGTCGTAAACTCCGCGTAAATTGTCGCCTGCGCGAGCCCCCCGATGAGCAAAAACGCAAAAACGAAAAACGGTCTGAGGAGAGACATCGAACCAAAAGATGCCGTATCTCATCCAGAAGACAACATTGAATAGGGCGTCTTTTTCAGCTATGGAAGCGGAGTCATCGTAAATCCTCCATTCAACGAAATTCCGGCCCCGGTAAAGGCCGTCCCTGTCATTCTCCCACTCGGGGCGCTACCGTTAATCGGAAGATCAGATCCCAATCTAAAGTTTAAGGGCACAAGTCCATTGGTGTATATCAAGAGGCTACTGCCATAACCATCAGTATCAATTCTACTCAATTCCATATTGATCAAAAACGTCCCACTTCCCTCCAAAAATAAAGTGGGCTCGTCGGAAAAATTCAGAGTGAAATCAAATCCGTTTAATGGAGACTCAATACCTATGCTCCATCCCGTCAAATCACTTGGGAAACTCGCTTCGGTCGGCCAATCAACGATGACCGCACGGAAAAACTCCTGACTTTGGTCAACCGGCAGCCCAATCCCGCTCAAGGGCAATGAATCCGAATCAAGATGCCGACTTTGCGAACTCCAGGTCACCATGTCGGGACTTTGAAAAACTTCCAAGGAAGTTCCCGCCGCTTGATTCACGGTGAGATTCAATCCGCTTTCCGGATTTTCGATTCCCACTTCGGCTTGCTCCACCTCGGGAAGCCCCTGTGCCGTGACATCAAAGGCGTTTGCTTCCGGTCCTACCCTTCTGATCACCACCGAAGTAATAGACACATCAACCACAGGGCGGGTTGAATCGATGTTTCCATTAAATATTTTGCCCACATCCACATCATTGATCGCATCGATCACATCTGTGCCGGAAGACACTTTTCCAAATACGGTGTGGATTCCGTCAAGCCAGTTAGTCACCACCACGGTGATAAACAACTGCGAGCCATTTGTATGGGGACCCGAATTTGCTGATGACAAAAGATAGGGCTCATCGTGCAACAAGCCGTTATCCACTTCATCCGGGAAAGTATAGCCTGGTCCGTCCGATCCAGTCCCCTGTGGTGACCCCACTTGATTCATGAACGCATCCACCACCCGGTGAAAAATAATCCCGTCAAAATAGGGCTTATTTACCTGCACAATCCCGGTCACTGGATCAATCCACTTCCGGGATCCCTCTGCCAAACTTACGAAATTGGCCACTGTTTTCGGTGATTCTTCATAATAGAGCTCCAGCGTAAAATCCCCCATCGTCGTGGTGACATCGGCATAGAGTTGGGCATGAAGGGGCGTCGCTATGACTCCCAAAGCAAAAAGAACGGCTCTCACGGAGAACAATCTACCCTCACTTTGCCCAAATTTAAAATTCCAATTTACCCCCAATCTTTTAGCCTTCCAGCAGTGCCTCGAAAACACGTCCTCTTCGATCTCGACCAAACGATTATCCCCTGGGATACCCAGCTCGTTTTTCGGAGCTATGTTCTCCGAAAGGAACCGGCGCGACGCCTCCTCACCCTCATTTTTATCGTCTTTCTCCCTCTCAACAAAGTCCTCGGCACGGGGGGAATGAAGCGTGTCTTTCATTGCTACCTCTGGGGCATGAGCCGGGAAAAACTCGACGCCCATGTAAAAGGTTTCCTCAACGACTGGCTCCCAAAACTCCCTTACCCGGAAATTCTCGATGAAATTTCCAAACACAAACAGGCCGGAAACATCCTCGTCCTCTCGTCCGCCAGCCCAGAGCTATGGGTCACCGGTATCGGCGAAGCTTTAGGCTTTCACTTAAGCTTTGGCACCCGATTCGATTGGGGTGAAAAAATCGCACTCTTCCCTGACATAAACGGCGAAAACCACAAGGGGCACGAGAAAGTCCTTCGTCTCGCCCAACACAACATTACCAGCGGCCTCGCCGGATACAGCGACTCCAAGGCCGATCTTCCCCTCCTCGACCTCTGCGAGGAAAACACACTCGTTAACCCCCTTCCCGGCGTTCGCAAAACCGGAGTCGCCAATCAATGGCGCATCCTGGAACCAGCCAGCCCTTGGCAAAATCGCAAGGCCTTCGCCTGGGGCTGCGTCCTGCAACTCTTCGGCTTCTGGAAACCATGATCCATTGCCTCCATGGCTCGGCGGGATGCCACACCAACTGGGATCTTTTCGAAAAATCCCTCGGCGAGGAAATCAACAGCATCGATCTCTGGTCACTCTTCGAATCCGATAAACAAGTGACCCTTCGCGAAGCCGGAAGACTCGTCGCCAAACAAGCCACTGACGGTGACCTCCTCATGGGCTATTCCATGGGCGGGCGTATTGCCCTCCATTCCCTGCTCTTCTCTCCCGAAAAATGGCGGGGTGCCATTATTATTGCCGCCAACCCAGGCATCGCTGACGGTCACAAGGAACGGAAAGCCCGGGACGAGGAATGGGCCCAACTCGCGGAAACAAACTGGGAAGCATTTCTCAAGCATTGGAACGAGCAACCACTCCTCACCTCTCCGCATGGAGTCTCGATGACATTTCAGAACCCTTCCAGCGAGAAGAGCGCTAAAGTCGCCCGCAGCTTCCGCGACTGGAGCCTGGGCCGGCAATTCGACCTCCGTCCCGATCTGCCCAAAATCACCTGCCCCGTCCTCTGGCTCACCGGAACCAAGGACGAAAAATTCAGCGCTATCGCTAAAGATTCCGTCTCTCGCATCCCTGGTGGCCGTATGATTTCCGTCCCCAATGCCAGCCACCGCCTCCCCTGGCAACAACCCGATTCGTTCGCCAGAATCGTCAAAGACTTCGTCGAGCTCTCCAGCCCGTTTTAGTCCCCCTACAAAATCAACCTAGAATTCTCTTCCTCTCTTCTTGCAGTATGCCCGTCACCAGCACAAGGTTCCCCCTAACATTTCCCAGACAGCAATTCACCTGATGAAGACCGGCACCCATTCACTGTTCGAAACCCTCAATCACATTCTCACCTTGAGTCGGCCGCCCATTCTCTTCGAAACTCTGCGTGCCCAAATGCGGCTCGCAATGAACGAAGCCACCGAAGGCGAGTTCATTCCCGATGAGATCCGCGACATGCTCCAATCATCGTGAACTGGAAAATCTACGCCGCCGGAAAACCAGCCCTCGCCTACGCCAAAACCGGTATCGAGGAATACCTCAAGCGATTAAAGCGCGGCGCCAAGGTCGAACTCATCTACCTTAAAGCCGGAGATTCCGAAGCAGTCTCAAAAGACCTCCTCACCCGCTCCGAAGGAACTTTCCGCATCGCCCTGGACGAACGCGGCAAGGACTGGGACACTGATCGATTCGTGGCGAGGGTCAACCAATGGGAAATGGATCCCGGCATCAAAACAATCTCTCTCCTCATCGGGGCTTCCGACGGTCACACCCGGGATCTCCGCACCCAATGCAACGCGGTCTGGGCGCTCTCTCCGCTGACTTTACAGCACGAACTCGCCCTCGTCGTTCTTTTGGAGCAACTCTACCGCGCCTATTCCATCAAACGCGGCGAGCCTTATCACCGCTAGCTTAAGTGAGCTGCCACAAAGCTCTCCGGCAACTTCACAACCTCTCCCGGTTTGATCTGAAAGACATCACCACCATCAATTGAAATTTGGGTCCCTTCGAGATCCGTTCCATGGATCACCAAGTGATACTCGGAGTACTTCGGTGTAAATTCGCCCACTCGACTCTGGCTTAATGTCATCCCATTTTCTGTCTTCTCCAATCTAAGTTGCTTCAAAACCGATCCCTTTTCATCGCGGTAGTCATAGCCTTCTCCCGAGTCTTCATAGAGCGAACCTTCCGCTGAGCCTTGATCCGGATAGAGATGAAGCTCCATGTGGGAAAGCGGCACGCTGCTATTCATCCTAACGGGCGACAGCGGCAAGATCGATCCACCTCTCACATACAAGATGGTTTCGTCCAGCGGGACATCCCGCCACACTTCATCGCCACCGTCCATCTTACTCCCATTCCAAAAGTCATACCACGTTCCGCCCGGCAAATAAAACCATCTCCCTTCGATTTCTGGAACGGAAATCGGACAGGTAAACAAATCCGCACCCAGAGAAAATTCCTCCATGCGCCCGTGACACTCGGCGTCATTCTGGTCGAGATTGACCAAAGAACGTAGCATCGGCGTCCCCAATCGAACATGCTCTTCAAACACCGTATAAAGATACGGCAGAATGCGATAGCGGAACTCAATGAACTTTTTGGCGACTGCGGTATAAGGGTCACCGAACGACCAGGGTTCCTGTTCATTTTCATCACCCGAACTATGAACGCGGCAAAAAGGATGGAACACGCCCATCTGCAACCAACGAACAAAAAGCTCTCCATCAGAACGACCGGAAAAACCTCCGATATCGGTTCCGACAAATGAGTATCCTGAAAGAGAGAGACGCTGACATTGACCATTACCAATTTTCAAATGCTCCCAGGTAGATTGAATATCACCCGTCCAGGCAGAGCTGTAGCGCTGGGTCCCGGCGTATGCGGATCTTGTGATTACGAAAGGTCGGCGATCAGGCGCAGCCCGACGTAAACCCTCCTGGGTTGCCCTCGACATCTGCATGCCGTAGACATTGTGCGCCTTGCGATGGGAGCAAGGATGCCCATCATAATCGTGACGCACATCACGAGGGAAAGTTTTGTCCTCATTGAAGACAGCCGGTTCATTCATGTCGGTCCAGATCCCAGCCAAGCCGCTCTCTTCGATAAATGGAGGAAATAGATCAGCCCACCAATCACGCGCTTTTTCGCTCGTGAAATCTGGAAAGTGACACGGACCGGGCCAAACACTCCCCTTCAACAGGGGGCCATCCATACGACGACAGAAGACGTCGTTTTCAATCCCCGACTGATACACGTGGTATTCAGAATCAATCTTGATACCAGGATCGATAATCGCCACCGTTTTGATCCCGTCCCGCGCAAGAGCATCAGTCATGCGTTTCGGATTTGGATAGGCATCCCCAGCGGAATTCCAGGTGAAACACCGGAAGCCATCCATGTAATCAATATCGACATAGATGGCATCGCAGGGAATCTCCAGGGACTTAAATCCGCTGGCGATTTCCATCACCTCATCTTCACTCTTATATGACCACTTGCACTGGTGAAACCCCAAAGCCCACAATGGCGGAAGCTCGGGCACTCCCGTGAGTCGGGAATACGACGACACGACGTCCGCGACTTTCGGCCCGTCCATGAAATAAAAATTCATTTCACCTCCCTGAGCCCAAAAACTCGCCACACTCGAACGCTCTTCCCCAAAATCGAAACTGGAACGAAAGGAATTATCAAAGAAAATTCCGTAGGCTCGGTCATGATGAAGACCGATGAAAAACGGAATGTTTTTATAAAGCGGATCCGTGGAGGCATCATAGCCATACACATCACTCCCCCAAAGCATACGCCGTTGCCCACGAAGATCTTTGTGCCCCGGAACATCGCCCAAACCATAGAAGCGTTCGCGAGCCTGGATATTTCTGCTGAGTATGACGTTCTCCCCACCAAAGTCCTCATTGTCATACCAATGAAATCCCTTCTCGTCCTCGCTAAGGACGAATCCATCGTGATCCTCTACTCGAATGAGTAATCCCATCTTCCCAATGAAAATCATGAGGGATTCCGTTTTCAGAACGAACTCCTTCTCCCCTTCCTTCGCCTCGAGCTTCATCCCGGATTGGTCCAAATCTTCTTTGATTGCATACGAAAAATCGTCGCTAAACTTCCCCGTCGGCGCACAGCGAAACCGAATCGTCTTGGGATCGATCGCGATCACCTCCAACTCACACCGGTTGTCGCATACAAAGAGATAGCGCCCCTCAATTTCTTGCATCGTGACGACCTTGCCCGGGAAGAGTTCGCCTGTATTCTTAGGCATTCCGGTTTCGATGTAATTGTCTTTCTCAAAGGCTGGTTCCATCTGCGGCGGACGCTAGGACAACACCTCCACTTTATCCACTGATTTTCCAGCTATTTTCTATTCCTCGGATTCATGCCAAAAACCTGCCAGACTCATGAAAATCGGCATGCAAGAAAGAATCCTAATGCTCGGCTGGGAGTTCCCTCCTTTCATCAATGGTGGGCTCGGAGTCGCTTGCGATGGCCTGACCAGAGCCCTCACCGATCATGTGGACCTCACTCTCATTCTCCCCAAAACAAGTCAGCTTCATCCCTACCATGAATCCCAGAATGCCTACTCAGGTGATCTCAACTCCAGGGTAAACTGTTTCACCCGAATGGCCCTGGAGCGATCCAAGGATGACTATTTCGATATCATCCATGCTCACGATTGGATGACTTTCCGCGCGGGACTCAAAATTAAATCACTTTCCAACAAGCCACTCGTTCTTCACATCCACTCACTCAGCTACGACCGGGCCGGGCCAGAAGTGCGCGATTGGATCTTCGATTTAGAAAAACTGGCTATGACCCAGGCCGATCACGTCATCACGGTAAGCGAATACACCAAGTCGATATGCATCGAGCACTACGGAATTAACCCGGACAAAATTCAACCGATTCACAACGGTGTCGCCTCGATCACCACCACCCCATCTCAGCCAGAAAATCTCGTCACCTTCCTCGGACGAATGACCCAGCAGAAAGCCCCTCTCAACTTTCTCAAGATCGCAACCAAAGTCCTGAAGAATATCCCGGATACCCGCTTTGTCATGGCGGGCACCGGAGACCAACTAAAAGAAGTCATTCAAGAAAGCATCCGCTTAAAGATAAATGAGCGGATTCAATTCCCCGGCTTCATCGACAGAGCAAAAATTAATGCTCTCTTAGCCCGGACTTCGGTTTATTGCATGCCCTCGGTCTCCGAACCCTTCGGCCTCTCTGCTCTCGAAGCAGCTCAATTCAGCATCCCAACCGTGATTTCAAAACAGTCAGGCGTCGCAGAAGTCCTCACAAATTCCCGCACCGCCGACCATTGGGACTTGGACCTTATGGCAAGCCACATCACCGAACTTCTCGGAGACGAAGAAGCCCACGCCAAGGCTGTAGAGCATTCCTCACGAGATCACCAAGCTTGCACCTGGGAACGGTCCGCCAGGCTTGTCCATCGGACATACCAAAACCTTTGCCCCTCTTAATCAGACTTAGAATTGGACCTTGGGCTTCATTCCTCATTTTTCGATGGAG
>PBTU01000126.1 GCA_002729295.1 Verrucomicrobiales bacterium
AAAGACGCGTAAACTATTTTCGAGCGATGACCGGTTTGCCCGCCAACATTGATTTTTCCGAGAAGCCCGTGTTCAGTCTGAGCGATGATTCCCTCATCCCGGCCTCAGGAACTACCCGTTCAGAAGCAGCCCGTGCAGCCGTAATGGCACACGTTAATCAGCCCTTTGATCTCAGTAGTCCCAGCTCATTCACTTTGACGCACGAACCACCGACTACATGGCCTTGTTTTAGTTCGTCCGCTTGGAATGGAGCCCGTTATAGCAATCTCTCAGGGTTTTCTTGGGGTTGTGATGCCATCGACGACTACATGGATGAGCCGGGATATGGCGGCGATGCCCTCGCCAACCGAGAGGTTGGACACCGACGGTGGATACTATTTTCGGCAGCTAAAGAAATGGCAGTTGGGGATGTTCCACCGATATTGGCGAGTGATGGACAACTTATTAGGCCGGCCGTGAATGCGCTCTACGTGATTGGGGGATTCACTCCGGAAGAAAGGCCCATCGATTTTGTGTCTTGGCCCAACCCCGGATACACTCCTGCTCCCATATTAACCGGGCTCTGGTCCCTGTCTTATCCTGGTGCAAATTTTAACACGGCTTCAGTTACGATGGAAGATGGCGATGGCAATGCAATCCCACTTACGATCATTTCCAGAAATGTCGGATTTCCCTTGGCGTCGGGAACCAATCTCTCAGGTGAAACGGGAGAGGAGGGGAGCGGGGCCACTGGAGGGCCAGTCAAGGGGATTTATGGGGATTCGACTCTGGTTTGGACTCCCTCAGTGCTGCCTGTGGAATATTCCTCCGATAAGACATTTCAGGTCTCCGTGACCGGCATTACTGGTCAAGGGCCCACTTCTCATACTTACGAAGTGACCGCAATCAATCCCAACATCCTAAGTGAACCTTTAAGCTTGATTGGTAGTGGGGAAGTTCCTTCGGTAGGGGCCACAGTCTACAATTCGGGATTGACAATCGCTGATAGCTACGAGGTGGAGCTTAGCCAGCCTGGAGAGGTTGATTGGACCGAAGGTGCCGAGTTGAACGAGGCAACCACGACAATCGATTTCACCTCTACGGCTTACGATTACCGGAGCTCAGCTCAGTATTTCTTTTCCCAATTCTGGCGAAGTGGAACTCATGCTTTCCGCCTGGCGTTTCCCAGTCAGGGCGTCTTTGATGAGCAAATAGAGTCTTTTGAGTTAGGTCGCTCGATCATTCCTCAACCCGGAGCCCAGCTAACCTACTATGCACGGCTGGGTTTGATGGCAGACACCACGACTTTCAAAGCTCAAAGATCCGTCGATGGAGGAGCTACTTGGCTAGATCTCCCCGGAAGTATTCTCGCGGGGACATTTAATTTTGGATCATCATTTCAAAAGTATACTCTGCCTCTTCCGGAGGCGGAAGGCCTCACTTTGGTGAGGTTCCTTCTCAGTAAGCCGGAAGCGGCCAGTAACTATGGAGTGAACACCAGCGGTTTTGGAGGAACAACAGGAGTTTTCATCGATGATATTTCAGTAAGCAATGCCAAGGTTCTGATGTCTTCAACAATCAGTTCTCTGGATAAGGACGACCAAGAACTGAACATCAATGAGCTTGCCGGTGACATCGATCTTCCCTTAGGTCAGGAATATTCATTACGGATACGGCCCCTGATTGGCTCGTCCTCGTTCGCATGGAGCCAGCCCCTAGATTTCGTGGTGGTTGACGATGATCTTCTTACCGGGTTTCAAAAATGGACCACGGTAGATTTCCCTGAAGCAGGAGGATTCCTTGCCGACAGCGACGGCGATGGTGCAAGCGAAGGTCTGGAGTATGCCCTTGGTACCCATCCGCTTCTTGCTTACGATATTCCGGTCACGTCTGTCAATCGGGACACCGCAGGGCGAGTCAGCATCCAAATTCCTCTCGATCACCTGAAGGCCGGCATAGACTATGACGCGGAATGGTCGAGTGATCTGGTTTCCTGGGCCTCTGATGGCGTGGAGGTGACTTATTCCGATGGGGTTTTGTCAGCGCTGGCACCAGCCTCACCGCCCGGAGGTTTGAATTTTTTGAGATGGCGGGTTTTGGTCATCCCCACCAATTAATAAAAGGGGTGGAGCTTCGAGACGGCTTGTCCCAAAGTCAGGCCGATGAAATCTCTTTTTCTGTGTCTGCCTCTATTGTTGATCCTTGCTTCGTGTGGAAATCATCGCCCCAACGGCCCCAAGGCGACGGAATATAAAATCAGAAGAATCCACTACTGGCTTGCAAAGGCTGCTGAAACCAAAGTGAAAATCTCACTTTGGGATCAAAAGGCCTGGCTACTGAATGGCGACGGGAAAGCCATTCTCGAAACCGACGTTTCGACAGGTGTTCCAGGGAAAGAGACACCGGAAGGCATCTTTCCCGTGCTGGAGCGGATCGAAGAAAAGCGATCCAATCGCTATGGGAAATTTGTCAACATAGAAACCCGCGAGGTTGTCGTTGAGAAAGCCTGGGAGCATCAGGGCGAAGCCCCCGAAGGAAGCGAGTATGAGGGAATCGCCATGCCTTACTGGATGCGATTGACCTGGTATGGTATTGGGGTGCATGTGGGGGAATTTAACAAACGAGCCAGAGCAAGCTTCGGTTGCGTTCGGGTGGTCGACGAGGCTCAGGAAAAAATCTACCGGAAAACAATGCTGGGCACTGAAGTTGAGGTGATAGCCGACTCCCTGCAGTCCCTATACGGACTATAGAGACGCCTTGATAATTTTCCGTATGGGGCTCGCGATGGGGAGCTCCTCGAGAGAGTCTAGATGGTGGAATTCTTCACCCTCTGTGCGAGTAATCGAATTCCCACGATAAAGATGAACTGTCACCCGATAGCGCGTGATGGTGTATCGATGTTGGCTCTCTTCCTCGAAGCGGGCCGCTTCATCCTCGCTTCGTAGCGGAAGATGCCAAAATCCTTTTCTTCGGGAACCGCTCCCTTTACTGAGGAGAATCTTATCATCCTCAAGAATCAGGAACGCGTGCTCGGCCACCGTTATGAATTTTTTCCGCGGCTTTTTGACCGGCAACGACATTGGAGATTGGGTTTGGCAAAAACCTCCCACCGGACAGTCCACGCAGTGAACTTCGCGGGCACCGCAGTATGTCTGCCCCAATTCCATGAGGGCTGAATTGAAACGACGCGGCGATTCTTTATCGAGCAGCTCACTGGCCCATTTCCAGATTTCCTTTTGTCCGGCGTTGCTATCGATTTGGGTGTCGAAATCGAACAGACGGGCGAGGACGCGGGCTATATTTCCATCGACGATAGGGGCGGGTTCATTGAAAGCAAATGAGCTGACAGCCCCAGCGGTGTATCTCCCAATACCAGGGAGTTTCTCTAGGAGAGATGCCGATCTGGGGAATCTTCCCTCGTTCTCGCTCACAATTACCCGGGCCGCTTTTTGGAGATTACGAACGCGATTATAATACCCCAATCCTTCCCACGCTCTCAAAATTTTCGATTCGGGCGCCTCGGCAATCGTGTCAACATCCGGAAACTCCTCCATAAACCGCTCAAACCTTTGGTTTGCAATCACCGAGGCAATAGTAGTCTGCTGAAGCATTATTTCGGAAACCAAAATTGCCCACGGATCTTCGGTTACCCTCCAGGGATATGTTTTCCCTTCAGTGTCAAACCATTTGGAAAGAGCGTTGCGGAATGCCCTGGAGTTCGTAAGAGGGTGGCGGTCCGCGTTGCGCTTCATGAATATCAAAAATTTAGATGGCGATTCTTTTCTGACGATTAAAAAATCAGCCGCGATTTGAGGTTTTTCATACTTGGCCCACTAAATGCTGTCTGACTGATTCTTGTGTACCCGATTATTTTGTGCTTTCCCGAAATAATTAACTCAAACATTAAGTAAGTTGAATTGCCCATTAGAGATCACCTTCTTTGAGAGGAAGGTGATTTCCCTAAGGGTCCCTACCTACACCAAAGAAAAATGGCTAATTTTACTAAGAAAGAAATCATCCAAGAGGTCAGTGACCGTCTTGGAGTCACCCAGACTTTGTCTTCCAAAATGTTTCACATGGTCCTCGAGATCGTTTCCAGAGAGTTGGCTAATTCTAACAATGTTGTTGTTAGAGATTTTGGGACCTTCGAAACCAAAATTGCCAAAGGTCGTCCTGGACGCAATCCTAAGGATCCAAACAAGACCATCCCGATTCCTGATCGGGCGGTTGTAAAATTCCTTGTTGGGAAGGCTCTTAAGGAAAAAGTCGCCAAGACCCTTCCCGAGCTCCAGCAGCGGGACAGTTCCTAGGGCAGAAATGAGCCGGTCACGAATTGCTCTGGCATCGATTTCGCTGGTCCTGATCTCAACCTTCCTTCCGTCCTGTGGAGGAGGATATGAGGGGTATCAGACTCGCAGTTACACAATTCGGGGCATCAGATATCATCCGCTTTCTGTTGATCAGGCCTTGAGTTATTCCAGTGAGGGAATTGCTTCCTGGTATGATGAAAGTAAGTTCTTTGGCTTGATGAGGGGAAATACCTCACTTGGCGAAAGGGTGATGCCATTTGCTATTTCTGGGGCTCACAAGACTCTCCCGCTTCCATGCCGGGTCAAGGTGACCAACTTGAAAAATGGAAAGTCCTTGAAGATGCGGTTAAATGACCGCGGGCCATTTATTCCTGGGCGCATCATTGACGTCACACCCCGTGCAGCAGCGAAGTTGGGCTTTAAAGATCAGGGCCTGACTCAAGTGAGGGTGGAAGTCCTCTCGGTTGGTGACGGGAAGCACAAGAAGAAAGCCAAAGGGAGCGGTTGGTGGTTCTGGTAGACCGGGGAAGGTTAATATCTCTTGAGCTTCAGGCTCAGCCAACGCACTCTTCCGGAGATGTTGCGCGGGTTGATGACCTTTTCCGGGTTCACTTTGATGAGCCGGATACTGGGCTTTTTGCGCGATATCCTTATCGGGGCACTGGTTGGCACCAGCATGGTGGCCGATGCTTTCAATGCAGCATTCCGCTTTCCGAATATGTTTCGTCGGATTTTCGGCGAGGGAGCATTTAATTCCGCCTTCGTGCCGCTCTTCGGAAAGAGGGTCGCGCAGGATGGCCGCTTTGCTGCGATGGGTTTTGCTAATAATGCCTTCTCGGTCTTATTCCTCGTTCTAGGCATACTGACTCTTGCTTTGATTCCGCTGATGTCTTGGGTGATGTTGGTGGTTGTGCCGGGATTTCTCCCCAAGGCGGAACACGCTGGAGGGAGCGAGGCTTCTGATTTTAGAATTGCCCTCCGCGGTGCCAAGGCGGTGTATCTTCAAGTCGAAGATGAAGGCTCCGGAATTCAGTTTCATGATCTCACTCTCGCTAGGGAGGGAGAGAGGGAGTTCACCAAGGTCTTTGCGGAGATCTTTGGGGGCGAGGTTCAGGCAGTTGGGGAAACAGTGTCGCTGGAGTCGGTCATCAACGAAGGACTTAAGCGGAAAGGTGAAGTTGAGACCCTGGAATCTGATTCCGAGGAAGAAATTGCGGCCGCTTTTGAGGAAGCCAGAGAAAGGATTATTGGAGGGGGTGAGTGGCTCGTTCCCGACGATGGAATTCTGAGGGTTCCGCTTCCTCCTGGTCACGATTATGCCGTATTCACGGGTGCCATTTCGGGAGAAGGGCAGGTAAAGGTTTTCCGCAACGATCCCGGGGCTTTTGCGCTGACAGTAAAATTATCGAAAATCACCTTTGTTTACCTTCTCTGCATGGCTCTGGTCGCCCATCTGGGTGGCGTGCTCACGACCCTGAAGAAATTTGCGGCTCCGGCATTTTCTCCAGTCTTGCTCAATATCGTATTTCTCATTGGATTGACCTGTTTTGCCCGAATCACCGAGGCCAAAGGTGAGCTGCTGGCTTGGTGTGTCGCGATCGCCGGATTTGTTCAACTGGGTCTCCTTTGGTGGACCTGTCGTAGGGCCCGTCTTCCGGTCGCTATTCAAAAGCCGGTTTTCGATAATAATATTAGACGCCTGTTCGTATTGATGGGACCGGGAATTTTGGCGGCGGGAATACAACAGATCAATCTACTTGTCGGGGGAATCATTGCATCTTTTCAACAGGGCGCGATCTCGACGCTCTATTATTCGGATCGAGTTTACCAACTTCCTCTGGGGATGATCGGGATCGCATTTGGAATGGTGCTTCTGCCTGAAATTACGCGGCTTCTCACGAATGGCAAGGAGGGCGAAGCTGCGGGCACGATGCGGTCAGCGATTGAGCTGGCGATGATTATCACGGTGCCAGCGGCAGTGGCTTTCGTGGCCATTCCCTATGAAATTATGTCGCTTCTTTTTGAGCGTGGAGCATTTACACCAGAAGACTCACGGCGATGCGGACAGGCCTTGGCAGCATTTTCAATCGGCTTACCGGGATACGTTCTTATCAAAGTTCTTCAGCCAGGATACTTTGCGCGGGAGAATACAAGGTCACCGATGATCATGGGCGGGATCACGGTAGCCGTGAATATAGCAGTAAGTTTAACGCTCTTTCCTTTTATTGGCTTGGTTGGGATTGCTTTGGCGACCTCAATCGCAGCCTGGATAAATGTCCTCCTGCTCTGGCGGGGGTTGAAGGGATTCGTGTCGCTTCGACGGGAGAACTGGAGACGTCTTGGTGGAATGTTGGCTGCCAGTCTCGTTATGGCTGCGGGACTTTATGGAGCGAGGGAAATGATGGGAACCTGGTTAGCAGGAGAATTTTGGACAAAACTCATCGCCACGAGTTTACTTATTTCTTTTGGAGCCACCGTTTACTCACTGGGGGTCATTAAATTGAGGGTTACCAGTGTGGCTGAGCTCAAAAAAGCCTTCAAAAAGTAAACAGCTTGCGGGGCAAAAGATCGGCGCTAGCTTTCGCCCGTATTCGATGAACGGAAATATTCTCATCCGCGGACTGCTTTTAGTTACTGGCGTATGGCTTTTTGTTTGGCTGATAAGCGGCTGGATGGGAGGCCTCAAAGCCAGTCCCCAGAGGGTTGAAAGCATGATCGAGGAGGCGGAATTTGAAGATTGGTCCAATGGGGAAGGCCCAAGTGAGGAAGCGGAGCGCCGGAGGGAGAAGTTGGAGCAGATCAGCGAGGTATTCAACCGATTGGATTTACGACAGAGACGGGAACTGGATGAGGGGCAGTCCACCTACGATCTTTTTTTTAAATTAAGCAGCGAGGAGAAGAGTTACTTCGTCGATTTGACTTTTACCAGAGCAGCCGAGCGTTTGATGTCGGCCTTTGATGAGATGGAGGGAGAGGAGCGTGCCAAAATGATGGAGCGGGTAATTCAAGATATGACCGGAGGCAAAGGAGCCGATGCCCTGGCTCGGATAAAGGAAGAGGATCCGGAAATCCTCCTGCGCATCGCTGAGCAAGGGTTCAAGGCCTACTACCAAAACGCGTCGGCGGAAACTAAAATGGTAATGAGACCGTTGATGGATGCTGCCGGAGAGGTTGTCCAAGGATTCGCGGTTCCGGGGGGAGGTGGTTTTTGAAGAGGGGATGGACTCTCCAAGAGCTCATGATTGCTCTGACAATTATCGGAGCTCTTGTCGTAGTGGCCGTGCCAATTGGGAAGACGGTAAAGCGGAAATCCGGACAATCCGCCTGTCTCAATGTCTTACGCGGCCTGGGTGTCGCGCTGGAGGGCTACCTGATAGATCATCAGGGTCGCTATCCGAACATTGAGATGGGTCGCTCTACGGTGGGAGGAAACCAAGAGGTTTTGGAGGTCGCGTTGTTGGATTACGCCGGGAGCAAGATGGCCTTTCGTTGTCCTGCGGATCATGAGCATTTCGACAAGTCCGGTTCGAGCTATTTTTGGAATGAGACACAGAGCGGGTTCCGCTACAGCCAGTTGGGATTTATGGGGATCGATAAAGATTCCATTCCTCTCATTTACGACAAGGAAGCCTTCCATGGGGAGCAAAACGGCACAAATTTCCTCTATGCCGATCAGTCGGTGAATCGGAAAGTCGATTTTAACGTTGATTCAAAGTGATGCTGAGAATTGAGAATTTAAAGAAGAGATTTGCTGGGAAGAAAGCGCTCAAGGGAATTAGTTTTGAAGTTAAGCGTGGGGTTATTCATGGCTTACTTGGTCACAATGGAGCGGGGAAAAGCACCACTCTCGGTATCGTTTTGGCGATGATCTCGGCCGATGGAGGAGAGGTCTTTATTGATGGCGTTTCCGTGCAAAAGGAGCAGGTAAAAGCGCTTCGGAAAGTTGGCGCTATTTTTGAGGCTCCCTCTTTTTATGACTATATGAGCGGGTGGGAGAATCTTAAGGTGCTTGTTGGGTTGAGTGGTAAATTTGACCACGGTCAGGCTCTAGACATTGTCGAACGAGTGGGTTTGAGCGATCGGATTCATTCGAAGGTGGGAGCTTACAGCCACGGAATGCGGCAACGCCTCGCCTTAGCACAGGCTCTCCTCCCCGAGCCTGAGATTTTGCTTTTAGATGAGCCGACCGATGGACTTGATCCGGAGGGTATCAAGTGGTTCCGCGATTTTATCGTCAATCTTCGCAACGAACGTGGAATGACCGTTTTATTCAATTCACATTTACTGTCGGAGGTCGAATTGATGTGTGACCGAGTTTCGATCATTCGCGAAGGTGCATTAGTTTTCGAGGGAGATGTCAACGACCTGCGTGATGATCGACTGGGGTTCAAAATTTCTGCGGAGCCGATCGATGTGTTGAAATCGGTGGTAGATGAATTTGGCGGTGAGTGGTTGACAAAATCCCGCTGTCTTTTCCCTCCGGAGCATCGAGTGGCCAATGTCGTTGAGCGCTTGGTTGGCGCTGGAGCGAAAGTTCATGAGGTCACACCGGTCCGACGTTCTCTTGAGGACGTTTATTTGGAATTCAGCAAGGAGTCTTCATGTTCTTAAGCCAACTGAGAGGGGAATTGAGGAAGCTTTTCGCGAGGCGAAGAACTTATTTGGGCTATGTCGTGTTTATCGTGTTTGAGGTCCTGATCCTGACACTCTGGGTCAAGGTCGGCCGGGATAAGGTGGCGGAATTGGCGGAACGGAATCTCATCCCGATGGAGCAGCTCTATTCATCCCTGACCTCTACATACTGGATCATGGGGGGGAGCATGTTTTTGCTGGGTTCGATCTACTTTGCTCTCGTAGGTGGTGACATTGTCGCGAAGGAATCGGAGGACGGGAATCTCCGAATGGTACTCTCCCGGCCGGTATCCCGCCTGAGGGTTCTGTTGCTCAAATATTTCGCCGTGGTTATCTACACCGTAACTTTTGTTATTTTCGTCGGAATTACGGGATACGGAATGTCGGTGTTGGCGCTCGGAGCGGGGGGGGGACTTTTCGTATGGAATCCCAACCTCTACATCCTCTCGGTTTATCCTGAATGGGGGGAAGGTTTCATACGCCTTTTTGTTGGGGCCTGCTTTATGGGTCTCAGTATGTGCGTGGTGAGCTCGTTGGCTTTCTTCTTCTCCTGTTTCAAAATGAAACCAGCGGCGGCAACGATTATGGCCTTAAGCGTTTTCTTCATTGATTTCGTTCTCCAAAACATGCCGTTTTTGCGGGGTGTGAAGCACGTTTTCATTACCTACCGGATGGAGAATTGGGCCTATTTATTGCAAGAGGAGATCCCTTGGGCCCGAATCGTGGAAAGCTACACGATTTTATCTGGGCTCAATATCTCGCTGTTCATTGTTGGCTGGATGGTTTTCCAATCCCGTGATTTTAAGACCTAGGTTGGGAAATGGTTTTTTGCATGCGTTGATGCGGGATTCCCACTTCGACAAATGGCTCTCCAAGCGGGATATATCCCAACCTGATATAGAATTCAAAGACCTGAATCCGGGCATGCAAAATAATTTTTTGAAATCCTTTTCCCCGAAGATTTTTTTCCAGCATCTCAACAAGTTTCCGTCCACATCCCTGACCCTGGAATTGGCCGGATACTGCCATTTGTCTCAGTTGAATTAACTCCTTAGACTTCGGAGCTGCGATCACGCTCGCAATGAGATAATCGCCATCGAAGAGTCCAAAATGCCATTGGGACGCCTCTTGTGACAGGTCATCATCCTTCAAGGCAAGGCCCAGGGGTTCCCGTAGAACGACGTCCCGAAGGAGCAATGCCTTGTGGTAAGCCGGGCTGCCATAGGCGATCTGTTGGAATTTCATAAAGAGGATCAGATGGATTTTCCTTCGTTTAAGGTTTCCAGATCGCCAATTTGGGCTTTGTTTGCCCCATGACGAAAGCCGAAAAATCATTTCTCTTCGACCTCCTGAAAACTCCAAGTCCCACCGGATTTGAAATGCCGGGACAAAAAGTGTGGGCCAAGTATGTTGGAAAATTCGCAGATTCGGTGGAGTGTGATGCCTACGGCTCGACCTGGGCAACTTTAAAAGGGAAGTCTGACAAGATCGTTATGCTGGAGGCACACGCTGACGAAATTGGCTACATGATTAAACACATCAACAAAGATGGCTTTCTTTACCTCGATCGAGTGGGTGGGAGTGATGCCGCCACTGGTCGGGGACGACGTTTGCAGATTCTTGGTGACAAAGGAACGGTTGACGGAATTATTGGAAACACCGCGATTCATCTCCGACGCGACAGTCTGGGGAGCGAAAAAGCACCCAAAGTTCATGAGCTTTGGGTGGATGTCGGGGCGTCTGGGGCCGACGAAGTAGCCCAAATGGGTGTGCGAGTGGGGCATCCGGCCGTGTATGCCGACACCCCCATGGAAATTCGCGACAAAAGAGTAGTGAGCCGAGCGGTAGACAACAGGATCGGCGGATTCATAATTGCCCAGGTCTTGAAAAAGCTGGCGAGCGCCAAAAGCAAACCCGCATTCACTTTAGTTTGTCTTAATTCAGTCCAGGAGGAAATCGGCGGTTACGGAGCCAAGATGGCGACACATCGACTTCAGCCTGATGTCTGCATATGCACTGATGTCACTCACGCCACGGATACCCCTGGCCTGTCTGCAGAGCAATATGGCAAGGTAACGATGGGTGGAGGCCCGACCGTAACCCATGGAACGGCGAGTCACCCTCTCGTCGTTGACCGCTTGATCGAGGTTGCCGAAAAGAAAAGGATTCCCCTCCAACATGAAGCGTCCAGTCGCTTTACCGGGACGGATACCGACAGTATTTACCACTCTCGGGAAGGTGTGCCGAGCGCTCTGGTTTCGATTCCTCTCCGTTGCATGCATTCAGTGGTGGAAACGGTGGATTATCAGGATATCGAGACGACGGCGGGCTTGATGGCGAGCTTTGTTGAAAGCCTGAAGGCTACGGATCTTTTTCACCAGACCCTTTAAGTCATATTTTTTCGAGTGACGGATGGTTTGCATCTGTTCAGATTCGCGTCAATGAAACGACGACGTGGACGCAGGAGCTTTTGGTGGTGGTCTTGGCTTTTGTTCCTGACGGCCATTGGTGGCACGCTTGGAGGTGCTTTTTATGGCAAGCAAGTGTGGGAGAAGGCTGACAAAGAATATCCTGCATTCGCAGTCGTAAAAACGGACATCCGAGCTCCTTTTAAGGGAAGCAATCTCAAGGAAAGCCCAACCGGAATCGCAAACGCCAATGAGTCGCAGCTCATGAAAGAGATCGAGTCCCGCTCCGCTCTCTCCAAAATCGCCGCCGATCTCAATTTGACTCAAAAATGGGCCTTGGGATTAGATGAGGTGATTGCCGCTTTGAGATCCTCTCTCGATTTGAATCTTGATCAAAAGGATAAGTTGATGGAAGTCGCCATTGTCCGTCCCGATCCCAACGAAGCCGCTGAGATAGCTACTACCATCGCCAAGATGGTCCCAGATGTGATCAAGGCGCTCGATGCGTCCAACAAATCGGCGGGACTCGAAAGGCTACAGCTCGAAGCTGAGCCATACAATCAGACCGAAGCAGATGCCCGTCAGGCTCTCAAGCAAGCTTTATTGAACATCAAGGTGAATCTCGAGCCCACACCAGGCATGGATTTGAACATTTACATGACGGTTCCTGCAGTGGCCGAGGCGAAAGAATATTGGGACACCGTTCGGGAAACTAAAATCGCCTTCGATATTAGCCAGGGAGAATACACCCGCTATTGGCAGAGGCCTCTCAAGCCCTCTTTCGTTAGTAGCCCAGCTGCGCCGGCACCCAATTTCACGGGGCCTGAAATACAACCCTTTCAGGTTCAGTTCGGGCTATACGGCCTCACTTTAGGACTTTTCGGAGGAATTGTCCTCATGGCAATTTGCTGGAAGCTCTTTCCCTGAATGGTTGGATTGGTTCCGGATAAATGCCAGATATGGAAGACTCGACTTGTCGCTTCGTGATGTGAGTGCGAAACTGGCTTCGATGCGATGGCTTTCTGTCCTTTTTTTTCTAAGTTCACTTCCTCTTTCTGGAGGCGAACCAACCAAGGTTGTGCTCTCAGTTTTAGAAAAACTAAAGTCTAAGAAACAACAACCCGGAGTCCCGGGGGAAGTTGGCATCTCAGGGTTCGTTGGCCCGAAAACCCAGAGCTTACTCAATGAGGCCTGGAACCAGAGAGCTGACTGGATCCGGAACGAAAAAGTAGAATTCTTCGAGGGCTTCGAAAAAGTCGATAGGGAGCTTTCAGCAGTGCTTGTAGGAGCGCGCTCGGCAGATGATCCAGAAGAAGCCGAGATGATGGCCTTTGCCCTTCGTCTGGAAGACGATGTCTGGAGTGTTGGACCGGTCGAAGGCAGCTTCAACAGTATGGGGCTGGGGTTTGACAAATCACTGCGAGCGCGTGTAAACGAGCTGGAGCGATGGATGGCTGCGGAAAGGGTCACCGCGGGTGACCGCCTAAAAAAGGAGGCCCTCAAACGCTTCAAAGAGCGAATGGTCAAATTGGTGAATCCCGAATTATTGAAATCCGCTAGTCCGAGAGAAGTGATGGAAAATTTCCTGGCCGCAGCCAGAGCCGGGCGGACCGAGGAGCTTTTGGTTTGGCAAGGAGT
>PBTU01000127.1 GCA_002729295.1 Verrucomicrobiales bacterium
ATTGTGGCCTGTGTCGATCTGCTCACTGCATCGATTTGCGGGCTTGAGAAATGGGACTGGAGTTTTTAAGCGTCTTCTTTAATTTGTGGATTGAGGAAAAACGTGCAATCAATTGGGGCCCCTGTGAGTGGGATTGATTAAGTTATCCGAATCGAAAGACTCCGATCCCAAGACTCGTATTTTCTTTATCTATGTCTGAAGAAGAACAATTCAACTACGAGCTTGAAGATGACTTGGACGAAAAAGGGGGTGCGGCAGGGCTTGTTTTTCTCACTTTATTAATTTTCGCGTTGATCGGAATCACGGTAGCGATGCCATTTGTCGGGGAAGAGGACCCCGAACTCATTAGTAAGGTGATTCCCGCTGAGAAGTTTGCCCAAATCATCGGAGATTTTCATCCCTTGATTCTGCACCTTCCAATCGGAATCGCCTTTCTCGTGTTCTCTTCAGAGGTTTTCGGATGGCTTTCTTTCGGGCGGTTCAAGCCCAAGACCGACTTGGCTCTTTTCCTGGGGGTGATCACGGCGGTATTTGCCTGCATTACGGGATACGTCAGCATGGATCTGAATGGATACCAGGGTGAGGCTTGGGAAAATCACATGTGGGGCGGGGTGATCTTCGCGGGTGTTCTCGGTTTGGCCTATCTTGCCAAGCTCTGGGGTGCCCGGAATGACACTCATGGTCCGGTTTATGGAATTCTCCTGATCGCTTCGATGGGAGCTTTGAGCTACGGAGCCCATATTGGCGGAGAGAAAGTGCACGGAACTGACCCGGTAAATGACCTCCTCGTGGAGTTGAAGTTGCTTCCGGAGGAAGAAAGCGAGGACGAAGATCAGGATGGAGATCAGGGCAAGGTGATCAAGGCCCCCGAGGATCGTTTGGCCTATGCCGATGTGGTTGTTCCGATTCTTGAGTCCAAGTGTTTGGCTTGTCATGGCGAAGGGAAAGACCAAAAGAAAAAGGGTGGTCTTTTGATGGATAGTTGGGAAGGGCTTCTCGATGGGGGAGAAGAGGCCGCCGCTCTTGTTCCAGGAGACGTGAAGGAAAGTTTCATGATCGAGGTGCTTCATCTTCCTGAAGATGATGATTACCACATGCCTCCTCCTAAAAAGGATCAGATGGAGGCTCATGAGATCGAGCTTCTCGAGTGGTGGGTCGGAATTCTTCCCGATGGGGACAAGCAGCCTGAAGATAAGACGCTGAAAGAGTTGAATGCTCCACAGAATATCATCGATGCGGCAGCAAAGTTGGTCACGCCAGAAGAGCTCGCGGCCGCCAAAGCTGCCGAGGAAGCGGCGAAGAAGCAGGCTGAGGACGAAGCGACTGCAAAGCGGGAAGCGATTGAGGGGGCTCTGAATGACCTCAAGCAGGACGAGATGTTTCAGACCTCCCTGATGTATGTCTCTCAGGATTCCACCAATCTTGAATTTACTGCGGTGAGTCTTCGGCAATCGCTTAATGACGAGGGATTTAAAAAGCTGGCTCCGATCGCGGACTTGCTGACTACGGTGAAAATTGGCTCAACTTCGATCTCCGAGGGAGCCTTGCTCTCCGAGTTGCCCAAGATGAAGAACCTGATAAGGCTTGATCTCAGTGACATGGAGATCGGGAGTGGTTCACTCGAAGCTGTGGCCCAGCTTCCCAATCTTGAGTGGCTCAATCTTCACAACACCCAGGTGACGGATGAGGGGTTGCTGAAGCTCAAAAATCTCTCCAAATTAAAGAAGGTTTACTTATGGAATTCCAAGGCGACGCCCGAAGGTGGGGAGGCGCTTAAAAAAGAGATTCCTGAATTGGAGTTTTTCTTCGGGAGCAACTAATCACGCCGAGCCTGTGAAAAGTAGCTGCAAGATTTCCCAAAAAATCAATTGGAGGCTTTCTGTTGTTTGTTTGTTATGGTAGGTCTTTCTTATATGCAAAACAAATCGCTGTGCATCTTTTTGGCCAGTTTCGGGGCTGTAATTTGCGCAAGCTCGGGGGAAAAGCCCAAAAATTTCAAAGCTCCCGAGAATCGTCTGGCCTATGCCGATGTGGTCGTTCCGATCCTACAGGGCAAGTGCTACGACTGTCATGGCACCGGAAAAGATCAGAAGAAAAAGGGCGGTCTCTTGTTGGATAGTTGGGAAGGACTTCTCGAGGGGGGAGAAGAAGCTGCCGCTCTTGTCCCGGGAGATGTGAAGGAAAGCTTCATGATCGAGGTGCTTCTTCTTCCCGAAGACGATGATTATCACATGCCTCCCAAGAAGAAGACCCAAATGGAGGCTCCCGAAATTGCATTTCTCGAGTGGTGGGTAGGAGGTCTTCCGAAAGGAAAACAACAGCCGAAAGATCAAACTCTCAAGGAGCTGAATGCTCCGCAGAGCATTCTTGATGCGGCTGCTAAATTGGCGTCGCCGGAAGAGCTCGCTGTAGCGAGAATGGCCCTCGAGTCTGCTAAAAAGAAGGCTGAGGACGCAGCGGCTGCCAAGCGGAAAGCCATCGATGGGGCTTTGAATGCTCTCAAGCGGGACGAGTTGTTCAAGACCTCCTTGATGTATGTTTCCCAAGATTCCACCGAACTCGAGTTTACCGCAGTAAGCCTTCGGAAATCGCTCAATGACGAAGGGTTCAAAAAGCTGGCTCCGATCGCGGACTCTCTCGCCACGGTGAAAGTTGGCTCAACCTTGATCTCCGAGAGCGTTTTGATCTCCGAGTTGCCCAAGATGAAGAATCTCACCAAGCTGGATCTCAGTCAGACCGAGATTAGTGATGGGGGGCTCGATGCGGTTGCACAGCTGAAAGAACTCGAATGGCTCAATCTGTATGGCAGTAATGTGACTGATGCAGGTTTGTTGAAACTTAGGGCCTTGCCCAAACTGCAGAAGCTTTACTTGTGGGATTCCAAAGCCACGCCCGAAGGTGCGGCCGCTCTAAAAAAGGAGCTTCCGGGACTGGAGACCTATTTTGGAGTCAATTAACTCCCGAGGAATCTGTTTAAAATTACCTCCTTCTCTTATTGTGAAGTGAAGGTTTTTGCAAAAACTGGGAAAATTTCAGAAAAGTGATCCCATGCTTTCTATCGGCTGGATACTGTGATAAATGGTTATCTTATGCAAACCAAGGCGCTATGGTTCGCTCTCGCCAGTTTGGGAGTTGGTATTTTTGTAGCGTGCTCTCCGGACCCGCCCATTGTCTCGGCGAGTGATGTCTACCGTCCCTTCGGCTATGGTTCGGGAAACAAGTACACCGGTATTCATGACAGGTCACAGAAGACGGCGTCTGTTTCGAGATCCACTCCCTCCGTGGGAAGCAGTAGGATCAGCGCATCCAGTCTCATGAGGCAGGTTGGGATCAAGTATGATTACCTTTCTTACAGGGCGAGAGGTCGGTCTCGTAAGTCGATGAACCCTCGTTATATCACCATTCATTCGACCCAAAATTGGAGTAAGGGGGCCGATGCCCGTCGCCATTCTCTGGCGCTCAAACGCGGTGCGCTGGGGCGTCTCTCGTGGCATTACACGGTTGATGAGGATATCGCGGTGCAACATCTTCCGACGACCGAGCAGGGAAATCACGCCGATTATAATGGTCCGGGAAACCGATACAGCATTGGCATCGAAATGTGTGAGCATCCCGGCAATAGCAGATCGGCAACCACCGAGCGAACCGCGAAGCTGGCGGCTTGGTTAATGTATAAACACAAGATCCCTCTTTCCAAAGTGGTGCCGCATTATACGTGGCCCCGGAAAGGGAAGAATCCTCCTAACAAGAACTGTCCGCATTTCCTTTTGGACAATGGTCGCCCAGGATACAAGTGGAGAGGTTTTTTGCGTAAGGTGGATTTCTACCATCGCAAAATAGCCTCCGGAGCTTATGGCTAAAGCAGAGGATGGACTTTGGTATCAATGCCAGCGTTGCACCAACTGTTGTAAGTGGGAGGGCGATGTCGTTTTGGAAGAGGGAGAGGTTGAAGTGATTGCCGATTATCTTGGAATTCCTCTCTATGAATTCGTGAAGGACTATACCCGGTTGCGCGAGAATCGCTTGGGCCTATCTCTCATCGATAAGTCGGGGACTACCGAGTGTATCATGCTCGATGGAAGAAATTGCCGTCTTCAGGAGGTCAAACCGGTGCAGTGTGCCGGTTTCCCAAATCGATGGAACTTTCCTAACTGGCGGGAGGCGTGCGAGGCCACTCCCATTGTTTGTGAACCCGAAGTCTGACTCCTATTTTTCCAAGTTAAGCTTTTCGAGCTTGGGAGTGATGACCGCCCGGCAGTAGGGGTTTTTGTTCTTCATTCGGGCGTAGTAGTTTTGATGATCTTCCTGCGCCTTATAGAAGACTCCGACTTTACGGATCTTGGTCACGATTGGCTTTGCAAAGGCCTCCTGAGCGGTCTTTTTGGACCACTCGGCATCCGCTTTTTGTTCGTCGGTGTGGTAGAAAATGTTGCTGGTGTAGCGCTCGCCGATGTCGGCACCCTGGCCAAGCGGGTTGGTGGGGTCATGAGCTTTCCAGAACCATTTTAGGATGGTTTTGGTGGAGATGGTCTTGGGATTGTAAACCACGTTGATAACCTCGATGTGACCGGTCGTTCCTTCGCAAACCTGTTTGTAGGTCGGGTTGGGAATGTGGCCCCCCATGAATCCTGAGGTTACAGAAGCCACGCCGTCGAGTTGCTGGAAGACGGCTTCGACGCACCAGTAGCAGCCTCCGCCTAGGGTGATGGTAATGTGGTCTTTGGGCACGGTTTCTTTGTCTGCTTCGGATTTACAGGCTGCGATGCTCAATACGAAGAATGAAATGATTGTATATAGGGTTTTCACGGTCTTTGCTTACTTGGGTTTTTGGGACTCTTCGAGTCGGTATTCGAGGCGCTTCTGAATGCCTTCGGGGACAGGATTGTTTTGCACGTAGTCATAAGCCCCCTTCATGTCCCGTTTGGCCCAATCTCCGATGGTGCGGTGGGCGGTGCGGGCCCGCTCGCGCTCGTTGGTCATTTTCATGATCCAATCAAACCCAAGTTCCGGGGTTTCGCGCATGGAATTCCAGACGAGGGTTTGCACCGTGCGGTCGAATGCCGGGTCTCCTTCGTGTTGCGAAAGCCAGGCGGAGGCCGCGACAACTCCGCTTTGATCAATGATGGCGTCGATGAGCTCGGGAGCTGCCGAAGAGGCGATTTCAGTGGGTTGGCTGTCCACCCAAGCCTGTGCCTCATTCAAATCGCTCGCAGCCCACTTTTCGACAATGTCGTCAGCGGAATTTTTGAGAGCCTCCTCGCTCACGCTGACAGCCCATTCGATCGCTTCCTTGGGATTGCTCTCGGCCATTTTGTCGGCCAGGCGGGCGGCTGCTCCGGCCTGAAGTTGTTCGTCCGAGAGACGGGAAATCCATTCCTTGGTGGCCTCGGTTCCTTCGCGGTTGAGGGAGTCGAAAACAGAGTCCAGGGCCTCGGAGCGTCCACGGGAGTAGGGCAGCTCTTCGAGGAGTTGGGTGGCGCGCGGCATGTCTTGCGAAGCAATCCCTTTGATCACCCCTACGAGCCATGGATTGGCCGAATCCCGGGTGTCTTTTCCTTCTTCGAAGTTTTCCTTGGCCCAAGAAATTGCGGATTCAGGATCATTTTTGGCCCATGATGCGAGAATCGTTTGGCGGGCGAAAGAGCCTCTTGTTTTCTCGCTTGCGTAGGCAAGGGCTTGAAGTGGGTCGACCTTGGCCCAGGCGGTGAGGAGAATGCCGTATTCTCCGAATTGTTGGTCATCGACACCAAAACTGCGGTAGTAGTCCACAACCGCGAGGAACTGATCCGGGCTCAGGTTTTCGACCAATCCGAGAAATCCCTGTGCCCTGGAAATCGGGTCGGTGATGGCGAGTAGATCGTCAACGGACAATTGGAGTTCGTCCGGAGTTTCCCTGCCCGTGAGTGTGCGCCCACCTCTATTTGAAGATTTGGAAGAGGTGGCGGTATTTCGGGAAATAGCCCGGCTTGGGCCTGAGTTTGATATTTGGGTGCTGTTATTCGCTTCTGTCGAATTGGATGGAGCGTCGGAGTTGGTCCGTCCGATGAAGAAGGCGGCTCCGCAGCTGAGAGCCCATCCGGCGGCGATAAAAGTAGCTTTTTTGTCCATCTCGCGTTATTTTATCATAAATCTACCCAAAAACAGCCGGGATTTTTTCAATCTAACGGTTGCTGGATCGGCAAGACGTGACTATTGCTCCCTCATGAAGATTCTTGAAGATGATTCCGCCGTTATGTCAAAGGCGCGCGAGCTTTGCTCCACGATTGCCGAAGATGCAGATTTTCAGCAATTATTGGCGAAGGTTGAGACTTTTCTACACAATGATGAAGCTCGGCTGGCCTATCAATCGGTGCACGAAAGCGGTGAGGCCCTGAATCAGAAGCAGCAGGCTGGACTGGAGCTTGCCGATTCGGAAGTCGCCCAGTTTGAGTCGGCTCGTAAATCTTTGCTGACCAATCCGATTGCTTCGGAATTTCTCGGAGCGCAAAAGGATCTCGAAAGCCTTCAGATGACTGTCGGTCGGCTGGTTGGGATGACGCTTGAGCTGGGACGCGTGCCGACGTCAGAAGACATTGCTCAAAGCCAGAGCGGCGGTTGCTGCGGCGGCGAGGGTGGTGGCGGTGGATGCGGCTGCTAATTGATTCCAAGGTTTCAGGAGCATGACACCGGAAGGGATTTCTCCGGAAGACTGGAAGCCCTTGCAAGAGGCGGCCATGAAGGTTGTCAATGCGTCTTTGTCTGGTGATGTAGCTCTGGATGACAATTTCACCAAAGAGTTGTTTCTCTTGTTGGATGGATTGGAGGAGAAGTATGGTCGGCTGTCGGCCTTGATTTCCACCCGGGCGGATTTTTCACCCGATCCCAGAGAGGCAATCAATCTTTACGAGGAGGTGTTGGATGGTGAGACTGATGAAACGACGCGGATTTTGGCTCTGCAGTCACTTGTCACTTTGCTCATCGAGGAAAATTCAGGAGATCAATCGATCGAATCCCGATTGGCTGAACTTAAAGAGATCTCAAAAGAGGATTCTCCCGAGTGGGAGGAGTATCTCGATCTGCTCGAGGAATACCACCTCGGTTGATCATTCAGGACGTTGATCCTTCGGCACGATTGATTTGACGACCTTTGGCGGTAGGGTTGCCGCGTTGTCGATGGCCCAGGCGATGGCCGCTTGTTGGTCGGTCTTGGACCAAGTCTTCAAGATGTCACGGTAGTAACGCTCCTGGTCGGAGCGTTTTGAGAGGGTGGGGACGCTATCCAGTGCGATTTGCGGATCCTGGCTGCCTGCTTCGCGAAGGAATAGAATGCGCGCGCCATCGAGGTCAGGATCATCTCCCAAATTCTGCAGCCATTGCGCGGCTTCGGCCGGGTCTTGGCGGGCGAGATGTTTGGCGACTCCCTCAGCTGCTTCCGTCATGGTGTCCGTTGGCAGGCTTTCGGTCCATAGTTTGGCTCCCTCCATATCGTTGGCCGCGTAGACGTCGGCAACGACCTCCGAGGCGTCCCGTCGGGCGCCGACGGTATTTATATCCCGGATCCACTCGGCAGCTGCGACCGGGTCGCGGTCTGCCAGCGGGCGGGCCAGCCGGGTGGCAGCCTCCCGCTGGAGTTTGGGTTCTTCGATCATCTCAACCCATTCGCCGGCGAAATCGGTCCCTCGGGATACGACTTCCGGGAGGATGGTGCGGATAGCTTGTTTGCGGGTTTCATCGGCGGGAAGTCTCTGCAAGGTCCTCAAAGCTCCGGCGGGATCATTTCGGGCCATACCCTGAGCCAATCCAACGATCCAATCGTTGACGTCACCTTCATCCTGCAGTCCGTCAATGGCACCTGCGGCCGCTTCCGGATCCTCGGCGGCCCAGGCGGCGATAGCGGTTTTACGACTCCAGCCATCGGGTTCGCTTTGTTCAAAATAGTCGATCGCGGAGTGGGGATCCTGACTCATCCAAGCTGAGATGAGCATGACATACTCGCTGCGATTGTAGTCGACCCAACCCGATTCCCGGAATCCCGAAACGACACCATTATATTCAGAGGGGTCGAGTTGATCGATAAATTGAATGAGTTGCCGGGTGCGCTCGATCCGATTGCTGGTATTGAGGATTTCCGCCATCTGGAAGCGTGCGGCTTCGATTCGGTCATGTTGATCAGGGGAGGAAGCAGAGCGTTTGCGGGAGAGGCCGGAGCTTTGATTGGATAGTGATGGTGAACCACTGAGATTACCTGAGCTTGTCCGAGAAATGGCCGGAGCGTCCTCCAAGACGGGAATTTCACGTAAGGAAAGAGATTTTTGTCTCCCAATCATAATCCCGATTCCCAGCGGTAGAAGCCAGAGACTGATCAGAAGGAGCCCGCGTGAGGTGACTTTCATGGGTGATTTAAAGAGTTTAGATTTTAGAAACAAGCCGAGGCTCGGGAATCTTTCAGATATCTGAACTGTCTCCTCTTTAAAACAGTAAGCTTTTAGTTGCGCGAAACTCAAAGTGTGGTTTAGAATGGTCGCCTCGCCGTGATTTTGTCCTTTTTTGAGACAAGCTGCGGTCTACTTGCATCCCCATCGAGAGAAAATGGCCAGTAATATGTCAGCGTTGAACCCGGACCGGGCAACCCTCAATTTCCTTAATAGTTTCCCCGAAGCTGTGCGAAAGCGCGGTGAGCATATACAAGAAGAAGGGGCTGTGACCCAGATTTTTGGAAATCACCTCTTTATTCAGGGGCGCGTCGAGGATAAGTCCGGTGTGCATCGCACGACCCTGCGGCTGCAGGGAAACCGTTGGTTTGGTAGTTGTTCCACCGAGGACGATGAAACAGCTGGAGCGGTCATGTTTGCGGCCATGCTGGAACGTCTGCACCGGGGAGAGGACCTTCCGGAATCTCCGAATGAATTTGATGACACTCCGATCGTCGATTTGATCGAGGAGAAGCTTGATCGGGAATTGGATGACAAAGAGGCCGAGTTTGTTTCCAAAGTAGAGAAGCGCTATCGCCGATATGTCATCGAGGGTGAAATTCACGATCACGATATGGTGCGCTTGAATCCCCGCTGGGAGATCGCAAGTTATGAGCCGCTCGAACTCTGGCCTGTGCCTCCGGGGGATATTTTGGAGTTCTGGAACTATCTCGCCTACGCCTTTTATAAGAAGAAGCTGCCTTACGCTGACTTCATGGAGTGTCTTACCGATCTCGAAGGAGTTCAGCGCCGGATGCACGATTGGGAGCAGGAGCGCGAGGTGGCGGCTTGGTATGACCGAATCGAAAGTGTCAATGACCGTCCTCCGCAGGAGATTCCTCACCAGATTGAATTTCGGCTTCTCTCGACGATTAACGAAGCCCGGGTTGAAGCTCGTGAAGAGGGAGAGGAAGAATGGACCTCGCTCCGCGAAAAGGGGGAGATTGAACGCATTCTAAAACTCTTTGATGCCGCTGCCCTGAGGATGGATGCCGCCAGCCGGATTTTGTGGGAACACTTCCTGCGCTTTTCCGAGAAGAGTGGAGAGACCTACCTCGATCTTGAGCAAGAGGAATCCTGTCGCTTCATGAACCTGCTGTTCCATCAGAAGGAGTTGGCTGGATACCTCGTGAACCTCGATGAACGTCCGTTTAAGGTAGTTGATAAAAAGCTGAGTTGGATTTGTGACGATGACGCCATGGATCCAAATTCCTTCGCTCTTCAATTGGTAACGATGTCAGGGGATTTCGTGTCCCACTCCGTTCGTTTGCTTCCTGGTCGGACCGAACTTTACCAGTCAGACGAAACCGTCTTTCCCGGCCCTCCCCGATGGTTGGAGGATACCGAGATCATGCCGCGCTACTCCATTCCAAAGTCGGTGATCGACAGCTTGGAAGGAGTGGAATTTCTGCGCAAGATTGGATCAAGTCTACCTCCTTCGATGAAGCGTCGGGTGACGGATTTGGATCTCTTCCCTCACTTCAAATTGTGGGTTGAGCAGGGGTTGACCGCTGCGGAGACCGAGCACCTTATCGTTGATGTGAAGGCATTTGAAGCCAAAGGACGCCGCGAAGAGAAATTGATTAAAGCTGGGTGGGATCTTATCGATCAAAAGCCGGTAAAAGGGAAAGCCCTCCTGCGTTTCGCCCGGGAGAAACTGTATCCCGTTCCGAGCCTTCTCTCAGAAATGGGCCTGACCTATGACGAGAAGCTGGAGGCCTTTAAAGGGCGGATCACCAAGCAGTTCCCTGAGAAATTCGCCGAATGGATTGAATCCATGCCCGATTACCTCGAGTTGGACATCGAGCAGAAGCTTAAGACAATTTTGGCCGATCCTGTGACCGCCGCAATTCGCTTTGAGGTCGTGAATCAGGAAATCGATTGGTTCGATCTTCGTGTTGTTATCGACGTTGATGGTGTGAATTTATCCAAAGCGCAAATTCGCCAGTTGGTTGCCGCTCGTGGTGGCTATGTCCGTATGGATGACGGTTCTTGGATGCGTTTGGAAATCAAACTTGATCCGGATCAGCGGGATGCGGTCACCAGACTGGGTCTTGATCCGTTTGATCTCTCTGGAGAAACCCACCGTATGCACGCCATGCAATTAGCCGATCCCAAGGCTGCCGAAGTCTTCGACCCGAAA
Source organism: Verrucomicrobiales bacterium (assembly GCA_002729295.1). Taxonomy (GTDB): domain Bacteria; phylum Verrucomicrobiota; class Verrucomicrobiia; order Verrucomicrobiales; family Akkermansiaceae; genus SW10. Next base: position 10,594 of record PBTU01000127.1, read on the forward strand.
GCCTGGAAGCGAATTAAGGATCGCGCCCGCGACATTCAGATTGATATCAAGCCTGATGTTCCTGATAGGTTAAACGCACAGTTGCGTCCGTATCAGGTCGAAGGATTCCAGTTCTTGGTTTACCTTTCGACCAATGGATTCGGTGGAATTCTTGCGGATGATATGGGTCTTGGTAAAACCATTCAGAGTATTACTTACATTCTCTGGTTACGCAAAAATGCGGAGTCTGACACGAAGATGAAGCAACTTGGACCGGCTCTTGTGGTTTGCCCGAAATCTGTGCTCGATGTTTGGGCGACCGAAGCTGGAAAATTTGCTCCGGAACTGAAGGTGAAAGTCCTTCGTACTCGCGATGATCTTGATCTTCGGGAGGTCCGCGAAGAGCTCGACATTCTCGTCTTGAACTACGCTCAACTCCGCGTTTGCGGCGAGGAGTTAAACAAGATTCGCTGGCTAACCGTAATTCTCGATGAAGGACAGCAAATCAAGAACCCTGATTCGAAGGCTGCGAAGTGTGCCCGCGAACTGAATGCGGAGAATCGCCTCGTCCTCACTGGCACCCCGATTGAGAACCGTCTCATGGACATGTGGTCGCTGATGGCCTTTGCGATGCCCGGTGTTCTCGGAACGCGCGCTTACTTCAAGCTCCGCTTTGACAAGCGGAAGGACCCGAGTAGTCAGAATCGTCTCGCTGCTCGTTTGCGTCCTTTCCTTCTTCGCCGGACGAAAGGTCAAGTCGCAAAAGACCTTCCGCCAAGAACGGAGGAGGAGGTTTTCGCTGGAATGGACGGAATTCAGGAAGAACTCTACAAAGCCGAACTTAAGCGTATCCAGAAAGCTCTTCTTGGACTCGATTCAGACGAAGCGGTTAAGAAGAACAGCTTCGCGATTCTCCAAGGGCTGATGCGTTTGCGCCAGATTTGTTGTCACCCCGGTCTCATCGATCCAAAGTGGCTCAAGGAGGAGAGCGCCAAGATGAATGCCTTGTTCTATTTGCTCGACCAGCTTCGCGAAGAAAACCATAAGGTGCTCGTCTTCTCGCAATTTGTCTCCATGCTCGACATCATCAAGACGCGTCTTGAAGTCGAGAGTCGTCCTTTCAACTATCTCACTGGTCAGACCAAAGACCGGAAAGGGGAGATTGAGAAGTTCCAAACGACCAAGGACCCATCGGTCTTCCTTCTCTCGCTCAAAGCGGGTGGTGCTGGTCTCAACTTGACCTCGGCGTCCTACGTCATCCTTTACGATCCATGGTGGAACCCCGCCGTGGAGAATCAGGCCATTGACCGGACGCACCGAATTGGACAGAAGAACAAGGTGATCGCCTATCGTCTCCTGACCCGCGATTCCGTGGAGGAGAAGATTCGGATCCTGCAACACCAGAAGACGGCGCTCGTGACCAATATTCTCGGAGACGAAGGCTTTGCCTCGAATCTCGGAATGGAGGATCTTCAGTTTATTCTCAGCCATGGAGGTGGAGATGATGAGGACATGACGCCTCCGCCACCGAAGCCCCCGGTAGCGAAAAAGGCAGCCGTTAAGAAGGTCACTACCGTGACCAAGGTGGCAAAAAAAGCAGCCAAGAAGGCCACGAAGAAAGCGGCTAAAAAGACCCCCAAGAAATAGGGTAAGCTAGAAACTTCAAAGCTCCGGATTGCGATTCGCAACCGGGGCTTTTTGTAGAGGTGAATTAAGCTTCTTCCTCTTCCGTCTGAATGCGGGGGAAGACCGGCTTGGGCTTACCGGTTTGGTGGCCGGCGGTGAGGAGGCCCCAGGAGAGTTGGTCGATGGTGAGGTCTTTGAGTTCCTCCTTTTTTAGTTGACCGAAAATCTTGTCTGCTGCTCTCGGCAGGATGGGGCGCAACAGGAGAGCGAGATGGGCGCAGGATTCAGCGGTGTGGGAGAGGACCTCGCCAACGCGTTCCATTTTTGATTCGTCCTTTTTCATTTCCCACGGCTTGTTCCGCTCGAGGTAGCCGTTGCATTGAGTGACGTGCTCGTTGATGGCTTGGAGGGCTACGCTGACTTCGCAATTATCCATTGCCGTTTTATAGGCTGCAGTGCAGGAGGCGAGCGATTCCCGGAGGGCAATGTCTCCTTTGTCATCAGTGTTGGTCGCGCTGATGGTGGAGTTGCAGAATCCCTTGGTCATGTTGATCGACCGGTTGAGGAGGTTACCAAGATCGTTGGCAAGTTCAGTATTAAAGAGCATGACAAGCCGCTCGATGTCGAAGTCGCTGTCTTTACCCGAGTTGATGTCACGGCAGAGGTAGTAGCGTAGGGCATCGGTGCCGAACTTGTCCGAGAGTTCGTCGGGATCGACAATGTTGCCGAGGGACTTGGACATTTTGTCCCCGCGAATGTTCCAAAATCCGTGAACGAGAAGGGTGGGCATGTCTTTTGCCTCAAAGCCCATGGCGTGAAGCATACAGGGCCAGTAAATCGCATGAGCCGGAACAAGAATATCTTTGCCGATGATTTGAAGGTCGGCGGGCCAGAGTTTCTCAAAATCAGGTAGGTCGCTCCCGTCGGGCTTCTTGTATCCTGAGAAGGAGATGTAGTTGATCAGGGCATCGAACCAAACGTAGGTCACGAAGTCGGGATCAAAGGGAAGGGGAATCCCCCAAGACATTCGGTCTTTTGGTCGGGAAATGCAAAGGTCGGTTTCGCCGGCGCGTTCGATAGCATTGAGGACTTCGCTTTTACGGAAAGTCGGGATGATCTTGAGGTCATCGTTTTCGACGGTGGACTTGAGCCAATCAGCGTGATCGGAGA
>PBTU01000128.1 GCA_002729295.1 Verrucomicrobiales bacterium
CCTCGTCATCACCTTTTGGCTGCGACGCCGCGGCCTTCCCCTTTGGATGACCGGGATCCCTGCAATCGTAATGCTCATTCTCCCCGCCCTCGCCATGGCCTCCAATCTCCGTAACTTTGCGACCAAGGAAAATTGGCTCCTCTTCGGCATTGGATTCGCCACCATCCTCCTCGAAATCTGGATGATCGCCGAAGCCATCTCCGTGTGGAAAAAGAGCAAAGGCCTCCTCGAGGATGCCACGCAAATCAGGGAATCATCAAACGAAGGTGGGCGCTCTTGTTAAGTTCCCACAGGGACCAACTCACCTCTACCTGGGCCAAGGCCTAAGGCTTTAGAACCAATCGGGTGCTGAAAAGCACCATAGTTCAAAGCCCCGGACTGCGACCCAGTGGCAGTGGCCTAAGCTGGAAAGTTTGCTATCAGGAATTCGTCCCCGGGGTGCGCACGCGATCAATCAACTCACGGATCTCCTTCGGCGGCTGAGGAGTCAATGAAGCAACGACAGCCGCCACGATGAAGTTCACAAACATTCCCAGGAATCCAATTCCTTCCGGCGAGATTCCGAAGAAATACTGATCTTTCGTTCCCCCCATGAACTGGAAGTAGATAATATATCCCAAAGTGAAGGTAATCCCGGCAACCATCCCGGCAATCGCCCCTTCTTTGTTCATCCGTCGGGAGAAGATTCCCATCACCAACGTCGGGAAGAAGGACGAAGCGGCGAGCCCAAAGGCAAAGGCTACGGTCTTGGCCACGAAGGTCGATGGTGGGTTAATTCCAAAGTAGGCCGCCACGAGCAAAGCACCCAGCGAGGCTCCCCTGGCCCATCTAATTTCCTCCTTATCGCTCAACTCGGGTTTAATTACCTTCTTCATCAAGTCGTGAGAAATCGACGTCGATAGAACCAGCAACAAGCCTGCGGCCGTCGAAAGCGCCGCCGCGATACACCCAGCCATCAAGAGCGCGATCACCCATTGGGGAAGCCCGGCCATATGAGGATTGGCCATCACCATGATGTCCTTACCGAAGGTCAATTCGTTCTCTTCCCCTGCTTTAATCTTCTCAGGGCCACGATACTGAACCATGCCATCGCCATTCTTATCTTCCCAAACCATCTGCTTGGTCTCTTCAAATTGAGCAAACCAAGAGGGAAGCTCTTCCTTATTCTTGCCGTCCAAACTCTCGATGAGATTGACCCTGGCAAACGCACCAATCGTTGGGGCGGTGAGATAAATGACCGCGATAAAGGACAGCGTCCAACAAGCCGAAGTCCTCACCGCCTTGACATTCTTCACGGTGAAAAATCGCACAATGACGTGAGGAAGCCCCGCTGTCCCGCACATCAAGGCAGCCGTTATACAAAACATGTCGATCGTCGAAAGCGACCCGCTGGTATAGTAACTGAATCCCAAATCGGCATTAATTTGATTCAATTTCACCAGGAAGGGCACTGCTGGTTCACTATTGGTATATTCACCAATGAAGCCCAATTGCGGAATGACATTGTTGGTCATCGCAATCGCAATAAAAATCGCCGGGATAGTATAGGAGAATGCCATCACGCAATATTGCGCCACCTGGGTGTAGGTAATCCCTTTCATCCCTCCGAGTCCTGCATAGAGAAACACGATGGAAGATCCGATCAGCACTCCAAGCGGAATCCCGATATTAAACAATTGGGAGAAAACGACTCCCACTCCCCTCATTTGCCCCATGATGTATGTCAGGCAGATGAAAATGGCACAAATTACCGCCACCAAACGCGCGGCTTTGGAATAGTAGCGGTCCCCAATGAAATCAGGCACGGTTGCTTTCCCGAACTTCCGTAAAAACGGCACCATCAAGACAGTCAGCAACACAAAGCCGCCGGTCCATCCCATCAAATAACGCGATCCGTCATAGCCATCGACAGCTAGTACTCCGGCCATGGAAATAAAGGTCGCGGCACTCATCCAGTCGGCTGCGGTCGCCATTCCATTGGCGAAGGGAGAGACTCCACCTCCCGCAATATAGTATTCCTTGGTCGAGGCTGCCCGGGATTTAAAAGCAATCCCGATATAGAGGGCAAAAGACAGCCCGATGAAAAGGAAGTTCCACGTATCTTGACTCATCGTCCCTCCCCCTCATCCACTTCAAATTGCGTATCGAGCTTCTTCATCCAAAAGGCATAGGCAATCAGAATCAGCACAAAGCTAATGATCGCTCCCTGCTGGGCCATCCAGAACCCAAAGGGCGCCGTGCCGATCTTCGGGAAATTTGCATCCAACCAATCCCGCAATAAAATCCCACAGCCATATGAGACGAAAAACCAAATGCTGAGCAGGACGCTCACACATCTAAGATTCGCCTGCCAATACCTTCCTCGAGCCGTATTTGTCTCTTCCATCATGTTTTGCTTCCCACATGACCTAACAACTCGTCCATGTCCCTGAAAGACAGAAAATACTCTTGCGCGATTTTTCATTCCGGCTCCCGCTGATTCATGCTTTGCTCTCCTCACCAGATTCTCTGGCCATTTTCTATCCATTCATGAGTGCTCCCACCCAAGTCCGATCCCTCGACCGCCTCCCCAAAACCGGCAGTCTGATCATCCCAGGACGACTCAATGCCCGACTCGCTGCCGATCTCGTTAGCTCCCTGAAGGGCCGGACTATCACCTGGCTGGCCGAAGAATCGACCGCTCTCTCCCAAAATCTCCAAAACTACCTGCAATCCAGCGGACTAAAAGGATCCTCCTTCTCAAAAATTGACCCAGCGCTCAGAGATGTCGGGGCCTATCTCGAAGGGAAACTTGAAGGAAATGGTGTCCTAATCTTCGTTCCCGGCGAAACAAATTGCCGCCGGGGTGCCCCCTACCGCATTCCGGCAGACACCCTACAGGCCCTGTGCCTCCTCGGATTGCCGGTCACTCCTCTCGACATCAGCCTTCCTGCCGAATCATGCCTCACCACGGAAAGCACGTCCAAACTCCCCTCTGCCATCCTGACTTTTGGCCCCAGCATTGCAAGAGCCCAAGCCACGATCGCCCGCTGCCGGGAATCTCTCCTCATCGCCACCGAGGAATCATTCTCCTCCCGCGATTTCCTCAATGGCTCCCTCGCAACAGCTCTCCTTGTCGGCCTCAAGAAGCACGGTGCCTCAAATCACCTCTACGACGGCACGGATGATTCTGAGATCGCCTACGGCAAAATCCTCGGAGCTGCCATCGCTCTCTCCAAGGAAATTAAGACCGCCACCAAGAAAAATCGCGTCGGTATCATTCTTCCACCAGGAAAAGCCGGACTCATCGCCAATATCGCAGTCCTCTTTGCCAACAAGGTTCCTGTTAATCTCAACTTCACCGCTTCACGCGAAGCCGTTCACTCGGCTATCCGCCAGTCTGATCTCGATAAGTTCATTACCGCCGACCCCTTCGTCCGCAAGGTCAACGATTTCCCCTGGCCACCCAATCGCGACCTCCTCTTCATCGAACGAATTCTCCCCCGAATTAAGAAAGCCATAATTAAGTGGTCTCTTCTTGGGAAAAGCCTCCCCGCTAATGTCCTCGCCCAAATGCTCGGAATTGGAAAACTGAAGGGGGACGATGAAGCCGTCCTCCTCTTCACCTCGGGTTCATCAGGCGAACCCAAAGGCGTCCCGCTTTCCCACCGCAACATCCTTGCCAATGTCTGCCAATTTGGCCGCCAACTCGGACTCCCGCCCAAATCCAAGCTTCTCGGATGCCTCCCGCTGTTCCATTCCTTCGGGAGCACCGTGACACTCTGGTTCCCCGTCATCGAAGGCCTCGACCTTGTGACTTATCCGAGCCCCCTCGAAACAAAGCGCCTCGCCGAGCTCATCAGCCAGCATCAGATCGATCTCCTCCTCGCCACCCCGACCTTCCTTCGCGGATACATGCGACGGATCGATCCCGAGCAGCTCAAGTCGCTCGAACTTGTCGTCACCGGTGCGGAAAAGCTTCCCAACAATCTCGCGTCTTCGTTCGAGGAGAAATTTGGCATCCTTCCCATGGAAGGCTATGGCTTGACCGAAACCTCCCCCGTCACCAACATCAATCTTCCAATTACTAATCAGTCGCCCGAACTACCGGTTATCCCTTCCCAACGTTTCGGTTCAGTGGGCCCGCCTCTTCCCGGCATCGCCGTACGGATCACTAATCCCGCCACTGACGAAAATACCGCCATCGATCAATCCGGAATCATCTGGCTTAAAGGTGCCAACATCTTTCAGGGATACCTCAATAAACCTGAACTCACTCAAGCCGCCCTCGACTCCAACGGATGGTTCAAAACCGGCGACGTCGGCCGTATGGATGATGATGGGTTCCTTTTTATTGAGGGTCGCATCTCACGCTTCTCAAAAATCGCCGGGGAAATGGTGCCACACGAAACCATCGAAGCTGCCATCAATTCAGTCCTCGGATTAGATCAGGAAACCGAGCGTCAGATCGCCATCATTGGGGTTCCTGATGAAAAGAAAGGTGAAGCCATTGTCCTCCTCTCAACCATCTCAGGTCGGGCCCTCGAACAAGAAAGCCTCGATATCCGCTACAAGCTCATGGATAAGGGCATCCCATCCCTCTGGTGTCCTAAGATCATCATGCCTGTTGAATCCATCCCGGTGCTGGCCTCCGGAAAGCTCGATATCAAAGGTTGTGATGAGCTAGCAAGAAGGTAGCGCCATGCCCGACTCTCAGCTGATCCGTTTCGACCGATTCATGGAGCAGGCCCTTTACGGCCCCTGCGGATACTACACCAGCCAGCGGCCGATTCTCGGTGCGAGAGGTGATTTCACCACCACGCCGAAACTCACCACCGCTCTCGCCGCGAGATTGGCCCTGTGGATTATTGAAGCCTGGAAACGACAGGGTCAGAATCTCTCCGTTATCGAACTCGGCCCAGGTGATGGCATCCTCGCTCGCGACGTCCGCAAGCATCTCGGCTTTCTCAATCGACGAAAACTCGACTACCACCTCGTCGAAATCTCCCCACACCTCTGCGAGCGACAAAAAAACGCTCTTCAAGGAAAAGGACACTGGCACCAAACACTCGAAGAAGCCCTTCAAGCAGTCGACTACCAAGCCCTAATTATCTCCAACGAATTTTTCGACGCCTTCCCCGTCCGCATTTTCCGCGAGACGAGCGAAGAACTTTTCCTCGATGAAGAACGCCGTGAGAATTGGCAAGCATCCAACCCACTCCCTGACTCCAATCTTTTCGAATCTCCCCCCCAACGATTTGAAGTCTCAGAATCAATTCAGGAATTTTATCGCGATCAACTCTCCCAATGGGCCTGCGGCGAAATGCTCGCCATCGACTATGGCGGCGACGCACAAGAAATATACCACCGCCGGCCCCTCGGGACCCTGCGAGCCTACTTCCAACATCAACGTCTTCTCCCACCCGAAGCCTACCAAAACGCCGGTCATCAGGATCTCACCTTCGACATCCACTTCCCGGACCTCATCCGTTGGGGAAATCAAATCGGGCTCGAAACCACATCCCTCATCACCCAAGCAGAGTTTCTCGGAACAAATGACACCGAAGGCGCCGGAGGGGCCTTCAAAGTGCTCCATCAAATCCGGAAGACATGAGCTCCTCAATCAGGCTCAATCAAAGTTCAAGGTGAGGTGTTAATCGTTCAGAGTTCGAAGACCTTCTAACTTTCCAAGTTGGCAATACAGCTTAGCATTCCCACCATGAAATCCCTTCTTCTCTTCGCTCTTCTCCTCACGACACCTCTCCTAGCCATTCCGCCCGGCACCAAGCAAGCCGTCGTTGCTATTCCCGAAACTTGGAATAGTTCCCACGCCAGTCTTTTCCTCTACGAAAAACAAGGCTCTCAATGGATCAAAATTGCCGGCCCCCTTAAATCCCGCCTTGGCCGCACCGGCTCGGCCTGGGGAAAGGGCATCTATCATCCACCGACCGGAGCCACCCGCAAACGTGAGGGAGACATGAAATCCCCTGCCGGTCTCTTCTATATCGGTGGAGCCTGGGGATACGCCCAATCGATCAAAAAGCACCCCCGGCTCCCTTACCGAAAAGTCACCAGCCGCGATCTTTGGGTCGAAGATTCCAGTTCGGCCAACTACAACCGACATCTCATTCTCAAGCATGAGCCCAAAACCCAATGGGAGCGGGCCCAGCAAATGAAACAGGGAGATTACGCCCATTCCCTTAAACTCTTCATCGCTCACAACCCACCACCCAAGCCCACTCCCGGAGCCGGATCGGCTGTCTTCTTCCACATCTGGCGGGGCGGTGGCTCCAGGCCCACTGCCGGCTGCACCACCATACCCGAGTCCACACTCAAGCAACTGGTCGCCTGGATTGATCCAGACAAACAACCGGTTTACATCCTCCTCCCGAAAGCCGAATATCAGGACTACCGAAAAGTCTGGAAACTTCCTTAAGAATAATCCAAAGAAAAAATTAAAAAAACGGACAATTTTTTCTTGTCCAAAGCGGCCCTTCCAGACAGATTCCCGCCGCACCGAAAGGAGCATCCGGCGTAGCTCAGCGGTAGAGCGGGTGGCTGTTAACCACTAGGTCCTTGGTTCGAACCCAAGCGCCGGAGCCATATGAAGGCCCTGATCCACAAAGGATTAGGGCCTTACCTTTTTTCTGGGATGGGTGGGTGTGAACAATCAGTGTGAACACTTCCCTCGCCTCCCCTGCCAATTAATCTGGTTTTCTCCTCTCTCGGCATCCGGCAGCTTCGACTTTTAAATAGGTTTCAATTTCCCCACCACGCCACCGGTGGGGTGCGGTTTTTTCGCATGTGTGTGCAGTATATAAATGTGTGCCTGAGAAAAAAATTGATCGCGGCCTCTTCGGGGGGGCTGCGGCCTCTGCCTGCTGCGGTTTCAGGCTCTGGTGGAGGTAGTCGGTAGTAGTAGTAGGTTTTAGATTAGAATATTTTTCTCTTTTCAGGGTTATAACCCTCAACTCGGAGAAAAAGCACCTCCGGTTGAGAACTACTACTACCGCCCTTTACCCCGCAGCCCGTATCCCGAACCCCGCAGCCCGTATCCCGAACCCCGTATCCTGTTCCCTGATTCCTCGATACCTCTCCTTTGGCTCCTGTCTCCCGATTCAGGGTAAAGGGTTCGGGGTCTGCCAAAGTAGTAGTCGGAGTTGGGAAAGACTGCTGGCCTGCAAGTGCGGGGGCTGCGGGGGCTGTTTTCTTACTTCTTTTAGAATTTATATATACACACCACACACGAGCAGCGGCAGAACTACCGAAATAGCCCCCGCAGCCCCCGCATCTTTCGAGAGAAGAGCTGAACCCCGTATCCTTTACCCCGATTCTTCGATACCTCTCCTTTGGCTCCTGTATCCCGATTCAGGGTGCAGTGCTTCGCTGAAATCTGAGTTAACGGAAGCCCGCACCCATGTATCAGTGGAACAGGGATAAAAGAAACTCGCTAAGGCTTCTCATTGATGAGCTTTACTGGTCTGCCTGCGAGCGTGTCACCCCAATCGTTTACGTCTGGCTTACTGACGATTTTCTTTTGCCCACTTGCGGAAGCTTCGCCAATGCTTTCCGTTTGATACGTAGTTTCGAGAAAACATGTATCCAAAATAGAGGCCAACCGAGAACACGAAATACCCTCTAGTATCGTTCATTACAGTGAGGGCAAAATACCCCATAAAAAAAGTAAAAAAGACGATTAGAACTGAAACGATTAAAAGTGGGATGGGAGAAGTTGGTTTCCATGTTTTTCCCCCGCAAATTTCACAGGTATAGAATGCCGAGTCTGGTGACTTACTGTAATATCCCGTGTGGAGTTTGCAGTTGGGAGACCACGGTTTGCTCTTGTCTGGTTTGCTGGGGTTATGGAGAAATTTCTCTGTCATGACACTTTTTGAGTTATCTTTGCCTATTCTCGCCAAGAGCTTTCAAGTTCTACTTTCTCTAAAAGGTAAAGTTTCAGCTCTATTTCCTTTTCAAACAGTTTTCCCTCCATCACATCCGATGAGGAAACTAAAGGCTAAGAGCGAAATCAAATGCTTCATGTTTATAACAAATTACTAACCTTATCCTTTTCTAACAATTATAATCCTGACTGGATTTATAACGGAGAGAAGACAGCACGGATTAACCTTTCATGCGTGCTAGAGGCCGGCTTTGTGTCACG
>PBTU01000129.1 GCA_002729295.1 Verrucomicrobiales bacterium
GCCTTCATCAACTTCGGTGAGCTTGCAATCGTAAACCAGTCCGAGGTTTACAATGTCGACGGGGATTTCCGGGTCGAAGACTTGCTTCATCTGATGCCAGACCTGCTCTTCGAGAGTGGCGTCTTTGAGGCGATTTTCTTCCTCCTGTTTAGCGGCTTTCTCTTCGGGGTCAATGCCGAGGGCGTCAGTGTCATTGGAAGAGATCCGCGCCAGGCCTGCGGAAGTGGCCACGGTATAGGTTCCGCCAAGTGTTTGCGTGATGACCACTGGAGTGCCCGCCGGGAGTGTGATGGTGTCTCCGGAGGGAATCTGAATGGCGTCGACTTCGCGGGTAAGGCTTACTTCTTCGTGCATAGCGTTCTTGGGGTAAGATTCAACGATGCCGGTCAGTGCGCAAAGGTTTATTTTGGGAAATCAATGTTGATTTTACTGCTTTTGCCTCTTCAAGCAGGAGTCATCCATCGGGACGGGTTTACCGACGCTGTCGACGGGGTGGGTAAAGAGGTAGCGCCAGACTGGTTCGTGGAGATAGTTACCCTCCTTATCGGCGAGTGAGCCCTTGCGGGGGATGACGGCGCCGTGGGCGACTTTGGCGTCGTTTTTGACGTCGAAGTCAGTGATGAGACGGCGGGTATTCTCGTAGGGTGGTTTGGATTTTTCAACATTTACGATGGGGCCGAATTGGTGCATGCCAAGGAGTTCCCAAGATCGGCAGTAGTGATCAGCTTCCCAGCCGGAATCCTGAATGTGGGTGAATCCGAAATAGCGGTTTTTCGGCGTGGCGGAGGGGCGAGCCTGCCAAGACTGGTATTGGTCGCGGGGGCCCGAGAAGGCGACGACACGGGCGACTTTTGTGTGTTTAGCAAAGCGGGCGGAGGTAGTTGAGCCATGGGAGATCCCGGAAAGGATGACTTTTTCCCATAGGAGGTCGTCTTTCTTCGAGTTGAGGAATTGCACCCATTTCCCGTCTGGGTTCTTCTTGGAGAGATGCTTTACAAAGGTCAGTGCGCGACCTTTAATACTGTCGGGTTTGGCGATGGCGACGACGTTGGTGTGGTCCTCTCCGGTGGCAGCTTCAAGACGAATATTGCCGCGGCAATGTGGGCCGACGGGCCGTTCTTTGCAGCAAAGGGAAAACCACTTGTTGGCGTAGGCAACTTGCATGGTGTGGAGTCCATATTTGTTGAGTTGATGGAAGAGCTTGGTGTTAGGGCTCATCAGCCAAATGACGAGCCGTCCGCGTGATTGAGCGCTCGTGTCGACACTGGCGTATTGCGTGTCCTGGGCTTTACCTTTCTTGTCTTTGACGAGAAATCCGATTTCAGGATATTCTTTGACCTTTGAATCGAGTTCGCTGGCGCGGGTGTTGAATTCGTGAAGTTGTGGCTTTGCAGCAAGTGGAAGAATAGCGAGAAGTGGGAGGAGTGGTTTCATGTGGTGATCATTTTTGGGTGACTATCGGTCCAATATATTTTCGAGCGATGAAGGGTTGATCGAGGGAGGCAGCAGAGGCTCTGTCTCCCTGATAGAGATTGTTCCGGATTTTCTCAATCTTGGTTTTTTAGTTTTGCGCATTTGGAGGTCGATCTTTTCGAAGGCAAGTTTCCCATCGATCCAGCCGCGGAGGTTGCCATCGCTTTTTCCGAGCTCCTCCCTCCCATTGAGCGAAGCGATGGAGAGTAAGAAAAGAGAAGAGCAGATCATTGGAGATGTGTCACGTGGAGCCGGAGCATGATTTTCCTTATCTCGGGAACAGAAAAAACGGCCTCCGGAAAAACCGGAGACCGCGTTTGAGAAGGTGAAACCTGAGAGTGGCTTACTCGACTTCCGAGATGGTCTTAAGGATGCGAGAAGCGATGGCGTAAGGATCCCCCTGAGAGTTAGGACGACGGTCTTCAAGGTAGCCCTTCCAGTCGTTCTTGGCGAAGGAGTGTGGCACACGAATGGACGCACCACGGTCGGCAATACCCCAAGAGAACTTGTCGATTGACTGGGTTTCGTGTAGGCCGGTTAGGCGCTGGTCGTTGTCAGGTCCGTAGACGGCGATGTGCTCCATGCAGTTCTTATCGAACTGAGCCATGAGCTTTTCGAAGTATTCCTTACCGCCTTCTTCACGAAGTTTTTCAGTGGAGAAGTTGGCGTGCATGCCGGAGCCGTTCCAGTCGCCTTTGAGTGGCTTGCAGTGGTAGTTCACGTCGACAGCATACTCTTCGCAGAGACGCTCAAGAAGGAAGCGGGCAACCCAAATTTGGTCGGCGGCGCGCTTGGATCCTTTTCCGAAAACCTGAAATTCCCACTGGCCCATAGCCACTTCAGCGTTGATGCCTTCGTGGTTGATGCCGGCGTAGAGGCAGAGGTCGAGGTGCTCGTCGACGATGGCACGACCGATGTCGCCCACGTTCTTGTAGCCAACTCCGCAGTAGTATCCACCCTGAGGCTCGGGATATCCGCCTTTAGGGAATCCGAGGATGTTGCCGTCTTTTTCGAGGAAGTATTCCTGCTCAAATCCGAACCATGCGTTTTCATCGTCGAGGATGCCCGCGCGAGCGTTGGAGGGATGAGGATTGCCGTCGGGAAGCATAACTTCACACATGACGAGGACACCGTTCTCACGGGTTCCGTCAGGATAAAGCGCGACTGGCTTGAGAATGCAGTCGGAGTCGCTTCCGTCAGCCTGCTGGGTGGAGGATCCGTCAAATCCCCACTCGGGCAGCTGCTCGAGAGTTGGGAAATCATCAAATTCCTTGATGCAGCATTTAGTACGAAGGTTTGGGACGGGCGTGTAGCCGTCCAGCCAGATGTAATCGAGTCGGTATTTAGCCATTGGTCTGATTGGTTGCTTGAGAACTGTGATTCAGTTCGGAAGTGTGCGGGAGGCTCAATGAAAATTGATCGTCTGGCAATTCCTTACTTACAGTTTCCCACTAAATTTTTAGCAATTAGCGTGCCAAGTGGCTTAAATGCGCGAGATTTTGGCGACAATTAGGGTGGTGTCGTCGCGATCATCGTTTTCGTAAGCTCTGGAACAGAGACCCTTGGCTGTTTCAGCAAGGCTGCGATCTTCGAGGAGTTCCTCGCGGATGCTTTTTTCCCAGAGTCCGTCCATGACCCCGTCGGTGCAGAGCATGATTTCCTGGGTTTCTTCCAATTCGACAAATCCAACTTGTGGGCTGGGCTCGTGAGGGCTGCCGCCGAGCACGTCGCTGAGGACGGACTTTCGAGGGTGGTTGCGATAGGAGTATTCGGTGATCATACCGGAATTCCATTGATGCCAAGCGATGCAGTCATCTTTGGTGAGTTGCTCGACTGAGCCGTTTTTTACAAGGTAAAGCCGCGAATCGCCAATGTGGACCCAGTAAAGCCGTTCGTGCGTAATCCAGGTCATGGTGAGAGTGGCTCCCATGCCTTCGGCGTTGCCTCCCTTTTTGGCGAGATCAATCAGGTCGTGGTGCGCGTTGCGAAGGAGGTGGTCGAGAGCTTCTTCGGCTTCATCTTTTGCGGTGAGGATGGCATAAAGGCGTTCTGCTTCCCGGTGGATGCGGCTCATAAGAAGACGGGAGGCGAATTCACCGGCTTTCTTTCCACCCATGCCATCGGAGACGGCCAGGACGAGGTGGGAGGGGTCGAGGAGGATCTCTCCGGAATCTTCGAGGTGGAGCGTTTTCTCAGGATTGACGGTGAGAGCGAGGAATGCATCGTCATTGGCAGCGTGATATTTCCCTTGTCGAGAGAGGGCTGACCAAGTGGCTCGGAAGACTTTTCCTCGAGAGGAAGCTTTTACGGGCTCAGGTAAAACCTCCGAGAGTTCGAAGTCGATGAGGCAGAAACGTCCCAGCTGCGCCGAGTAGGTGACATTGCGAGGTTCCGGGTCGTCGTGACGTATGCCGTAAAGTTTTTCGAGTTCGTCAAACAGCGCATTGGCTTTCTCCGCCGTGATCAGGGGTGCCGGAGCGCCGCAGTTGGTGGTGACCAGCGTGAGTGTCTCGGAATCGTGATCTAACAGCCGGGGGACATTCTCACACCCTCGATCTTCAAGGACTTTGAGGACTTTCACCTCATTCTTAAAGCGTTTGTCTCGATCGGTGCCTCGGAATTGTTTGTGGACGTGGCCTTTGAAATCAATTCGAACGAGGGAGCGAATGCCGTCTTTGAGTTCCTTCATCTGCGATGGTGATCACGATAGTCCCATCCGGCTGACGACCAAGTGAAAATGAAGAGTGCGAACAGCTTGGATGAACTTGAGGACTGTGATAGAACTCGGTTATGGACGCGATCATTCATCATTTGGAGAACAGGGAGGAATTGCCTCCGCGGGAAGTCGCAGTGGCGGCAGATTATTTGCTCGATGAAAGCGGAGAAGTTGAAAAGAAGGCCCGTCTATTGAAAGCCCTGGCAGACAAGGGCGAGACGGCGGCGGAGATTGCCGAGTTTGTGACCGTTTTTTTGGAGAAAGCACAAACACCAGACTTTATCGATCAGTCATTTGATGGGCCAACGATTGATGTTTGTGGCACGGGTGGGGATAAGCTCGACCTATTTAATGTTTCGACTACCAGCATGTTTGTCGTTGCAGCCGCGGGAGGCGTGGTGATTAAGCACGGAAACAGAGGGATTACCTCCAAGAGTGGTGGCGCTGATGTTCTGGAGGCTCTTGGGGTTGGTATTGATCTTCCCTCAGCCCAAGTTGGTATCTGTCTGGAGCAGGCGGGAGTGGGCTTTCTTTTTGCTCCGCAATATCATCCTGCTTTTAAGGCCGTGGTGCCCGTTCGGAAATTGCTCGCGGAACAAGGGCAGCGAACAATTTTTAATTTGATTGGCCCATTGTTAAATCCGGCTCATCCGGAATGTCAGTTGGTGGGGGTTTTTGATCGCACCTTGTGCCCCATATTCGCGGAAATTTTGCAACGTTTGGGTCGCGACAGCGCTTGGGTGGTCAATGGGGCGACAGCTGATGGCCGGGTGGTCGACGAGGTCAGTCTCATGGGGCCGACCTTGGTTTGTAAGTCAGGAAATTTCCAGAGGCAGGTGGATGAAGAGTTGCAACCTTCTGATTTTGGTCTGGAGCTCGTGCCGGCAACTGATCTTCAAGGGGGGGATGCAGCAGAGAACGCAGTGATTCTGGAAGAAATTCTCAGTGGGCGGGAACGTGGGCCCAAGCGCGACATTGTCCGTTTGAATGCGGCAGCTGCGATTGCCTGTGCGGGATTGGCTGATGATATGGGTGCTGCTTTCAGAAAGACGGGAGAAATTCTGGATAATGGGGCCGCTTTGGACCGCTTGCGAAGCCTGCAGGAATATGGAAAAAAATCCTGATAGGATTGACTCTTTTAAAATCCCCCCGAGAAATAGAATTGTGCGGTCGATAATAAAAGGAGCTTCCGCGTTGGTGGGTGTGATGTTTGCGCTGGTGTCCTGTACCTTTCCGGCAAAGCCGACGGGGTTTCTCAAGGATCCTCCCAAGATGAAAAAAGATGAATCGACCTCTTATCAGCGAAGTTGGACAAATCCTTCAGCCGGGCTTTCCAAATATCGTAAAGTGTATCTCGCCCCGGTGGCTCTGCATGAAGCGAGGTTACGCAACATGTCATGGAATAGCCGAAATCTCAGCGGGCGGCAAAAGACAGATCTTCAAATGATGAGTCAATTGCTGAGGTATGAGTTTGCGACAGCATTTTCGGAATCACCTAATGGATGGCGGGTGCTTGATCAACCGGGCAAGGAAGCTGGCTCCATTGGGATTGAGCTAAATGTCGTTGAGGTGGCAACGTCTCGTCCGGTGGTTGAGCTTATCGGGATATTTATTCCCGGTGGAGGGATTTTAAACCGTCCCTCAATGGCGATTGAAGGGAGAGTGATTGAGATGAAGAGCGGGGAAGTTCTTGCGAAGTTTGCCGACCGGGAAAAGCCGCCAACCTCACCCTTGTCGATTTCGCAATTTCAGTACTACAAGGTGCATCGCAATCTCATGCGGGATTGGGCAGGCCAGACGGTGAAGTGGATTGAGCGAACGAATCCGAAGGAAAAAGTCTGGGATGTCCTTCCTTTCGCCTTGATTGATTTTTAGGATCAAAGGCCCGCTGCCGAACTTTCCCATTCAGAAGTCGCTTCGATGTGAGCGATTTTCCACTCATCATCGATCACTTCGAAATCGAGTATAATGACCCAGTCTTCCTCGGTTTTGAATTGCTGGCCGGCAGCTGCTTTGACCACGCAATCGAGTCTGACTTGCGCAGTGTCTCTTTTGAGTAGCATTTTTCGGTCGGTTTCGATGATCTCCACCCAGCTCGTCATGGTGTGGAGGAAATCGAGACGCTCAGTGATGGTGGAGATCCCTATTTCACCATCGGGGACTGGAGGGGAACCTTCGAAGCTTACGGTCTCGGTGAGAATTTCCCGGAGGATTTCATGGCGGTTTTGCCGGTTGTCCAGCGATACCTTGCGATACTCGAAGACCTCAATAAGCGATTCGATTCGCTCGTTGATTTGCTGTTCCGGAGTGTTCTTCCACAAGAAATAGCCGCCAAAGGCGACAAGAATGGCGATGGCTGAGATGAGAATTTCTTTAGAGCTCATTCAGCGATTAGGCGCGAGTTCGAGGACGAATCCTTTGAGATACTCCGTTTCTGGAATTGTAGTGATAATAGGATGATCGGGCCGCTGGCTGTGCGACTGGATGGTGCGAAGAGTGCGTTTTCCGTCGATGGCGGCCCTTTGAATCGTCTCCAGGAATAGCTCGCGGGAAGCATGGTGGGAGCAGCAGAAGGTGGCGACCTGGCCATCGTGATTGAGCATCTTTAAGGCGCGGAGGTGGATCTCTTTATATCCGCGCATCGCGTCTTTAACCGTTTTCTTATTTCGGGTGAAGGAAGGCGGATCGAGAATGATGAGATCATAAGTTTCCTCGTGTCTTCGAAGGAAATCAAAGGCGTTGGAGGTAACCGTTTCGATTTCCACTCCGGTGAGTTTGGCGTTCCGCTTGGCCGCGGCGGTGGCTTCTTCGGAAATGTCGACTGCGAGCACGGATTCCGCCCCAGCTTTCATGCAGGCGAGGCCAAAGCCGCCTTGGTTGCAGAAAACGTCGAGGACTTTCTTGCCCTTTGCCAACTCGGCCACGCGGTCATAACTGTCCATGATGTCAAGGAATAGGCCTGTTTTTTGGCCGTTGGCGGGATCAATTTCGAAGATGGATCCCTGGTGCTCGACCGTGAAGGGCTCGGGCCGGCTTCCGTGGAGCATTTTGATTTCATTTTCTAGACCCTCGGCTTTACGCATCGAGGAATCATTGCGCAGTGTGATCGATGCGGGATTACAGAGATCGATCAATGCCTCCGAGATGAGCTCTTTACGCTGATCCATTGCCAGAGTGGTCGTTTGAAGAACCAAGTGATCGCCGTATTTATCAACAATGATACCCGGCAGGCCGTCGGATTCACTCCAGACAAGACGGCAGAGCTCGGGATCGATGTTGATTCTCTGGCGATAGGCAATGGCCTGACCGATTCGTCGGGTGAAAAACTCCTGATCCAGCTTTTGAAGTCTCCGGGAAATGCGTCGGGCGACGATTTGGGAGTTGGGATTGTAAATACCGCAGCCGAGCGGGCGATCCTTGAAGTCCTTCAGGGTAATTAGGTCTCCAGGCAATGGATTTCCAAAGGTTTTTTGGATATCGGATGCATAAACCCATTCGTGTCCGTGGAAAATTCGGGCGCGGGGTTTGATAATCAGGCCTGCCATGAGCAGAGAAAAGGGCAGGGGAATTGGAATATCAAGAACTGCCCGTCCTTTTCGCTTGATCATCGGGGTCTCTCTGCCTAAGCCCTCCCCACCTACAATTATGGGCCAAAATCTTAAAACACGACTGAAGCGCCGCCGGAGAAGCCAATATCTCAAGCGGAAGAACGAGCAGGCTAAAGCAAATGCTGCTATCAAGAAGGCCGCTCCCAAGGACGAAAAGCCTGCTAAAAAGGCCGCCAAGAAGGCCGCCAAGAAGGCTGCTAAGAAGGTTGCCAAGAAGGCTGCCAAGAAGGCTGCCAAAAAGACCGCCAAAAAAGCAGCTACCAAGAAAGTAGCCAAGAAAGCCGCCCCCAAAAAAGAGGCTGCTGCCAAGACTCCCGAGGTGAAAACCGAGGACGCTGGTGCTGAAACCAAGGAAGGGGAATAGGGCTCCTCTTCAAAAATAATGTTCAAAACCCGCTCGGCTTCGGTTTGGCGGGTTTTCTTTGCCTTGAATTCCCGAAAAAAGGAATTTCCATTCCGTTTTCTTGGGTTAGCGTTCCGCACCGGAAAAAGCAGCCTCCGGGCTGGCGGTATTTTATCATGTCCGAGCAACAGCCACCTGAACCACCGAACTCGAAGAAATCGTCACAAAGTCCCACTCCTGAGGGCGGCGTGAACTGGAAGGTGATCATCCTATTTACCATTGCGATCGCGATTATCTATTTTGCCTTCATGTCTGATCAATCAGGCAAAGACAAAACGCTGACATTCCCTGAGTTTCGGGAGGCCTTTCTTGAAGGCCGGATTCTTCAAACCACCGCTGATGATTTTAAGAAAGGTCAGCTGGAGCTGGTCACTTACAGCGGAGAAACCCGTGCTGAGGTGAAGGGGTTTTTCCATGACTCGGATATCCTGGTCGAGGAGTGGAGCGAGAGGAATCCGATCAAATCATCGATTCAACTCGATATCGATACGCTCACTTCTGAACTTTATCAGACCTTTGGTGAGAAGTTGGAATGGGTCGAGGAACAACCAGTAGGTGCCGAAGGTTCCGAGTTGGTGCCATTCTCCAAACTGAAAGGATTGCTTGCGGAAAACAAACTTGTTCTTGGGCCAGATCAAAGCTTCAAAATTTTCCGTGATGCCGAGTCCAAGGAAGCGACTCTTTTCGCAACATCCGGAAACCCGGTGCCATTCGACTCTGAAAAACTCAAGGAGATGAAAGTCGGCGAATTCGTGGTTAAATTAAACACCATCGTGATGCGTGATGATTTGGCTGCCTTGGTTAAATCTAACATCAAAACCCGCAGCGAAGACAATACCTTTGGGAAAGTGATGCTGAGTTTCCTTCCGGTCCTTCTCTTGATCACGCTGATCTTCTTCCTTTTCCGCCATCAGATGAAGTCTGCAGGTAAGGGGGCGATGAGCTTTGGGAAGTCCAAAGCCAAGATGCTCACGATGGATCAGCAAAAGGTGACCTTTAAGGATGTTGCCGGAATCCAAGAGGCCAAGGAAGAGTTGTTCGAAATCGTTGATTTCCTTCGTGACCCTCGCAAGTTCCAAGCGCTCGGCGGACAGATCCCCAAAGGTGTTCTCATGGTAGGTCCTCCGGGAACGGGTAAGACTCTTCTCGCTCGTGCGATTGCCGGTGAGGCGGACGTTCCATTCTTCTCCATCAGCGGATCTGACTTTGTCGAAATGTTCGTCGGTGTGGGTGCCAGCCGTGTTCGCGATATGTTCGAACAAGGCAAAAAGCACGCTCCTTGTTTGGTCTTCATTGATGAGATTGACGCGGTCGGTCGTCATCGTGGTCACGGCATGGGCGGTGGTCATGACGAACGCGAGCAGACCTTGAATGCACTTCTAGTCGAGATGGATGGTTTTGATACCCAGGAAGGGGTGATCATCATTGCTGCGACCAACCGTCCCGATGTTCTTGATCCCGCCTTGCTTCGTCCCGGTCGTTTCGACCGACAGGTGACGGTTTCTCTGGCTGATGTCAAAGGGCGTGAGCAAATTCTCAAAGTTCATTCCAAGAAAATCAAACTGGCTGAGGGCGTTGACCTCGGGGTGATCGCCAAAGGAACTCCGGGATTCTCGGGAGCTGAACTGGCCAATTTAATCAATGAGGCCGCTCTTCTTGCGGCTCGTAAAGGGATTAAGGCGGTGACTTTGGCCGAGATGGAGGAGGCTCGTGACAAAGTCCGTTGGGGGCGTGAACGTCGCAGCATGGCTCTTTCCGAGGAAGATAAACTCAAGACTGCGTATCATGAAGCTGGTCACGCCATCTTGAATGAAGTAATCGAGCATACCGACCCGCTTCATAAAGTGACGATTATTCCTCGTGGTCCCTCTCTAGGCTCCACAATGTTCCTTCCTGAGGGCGATCGTTTTAGCTATCACAAAAAGGAAATGCTAGCGCAGCTGGTCGTGCTCATGGGCGGGCGTGTGGCGGAAGAGATCATGCTTGATGATGTCGCAAGCGGAGCCAGTGGTGATATCCACATGGCAACCAGCCTGGCTCGCCGCATGGTTTGCGAGTGGGGAATGAGTGACAAGATGGGCATGATCGAAT
This sequence comes from Verrucomicrobiales bacterium, assembly GCA_002729295.1. Taxonomy (GTDB): domain Bacteria; phylum Verrucomicrobiota; class Verrucomicrobiia; order Verrucomicrobiales; family Akkermansiaceae; genus SW10. The sequence continues at coordinate 10,292 of PBTU01000129.1, forward strand.
ATGGCGACGGTGGAAGCGCCGGATTCCTCGCTAAGGACATGATGAATCATTCCAACAATTACTCTGAAGCCACCGCGCAACAGATCGATGCAGAGATTAAGCGCTTTATCGACGAGTCCTATGCTCTGGCGCAAAAGGAACTCACAGAGCGAAAAGATCTCCTTGAGTTGATTGCTCAGGCCTTGATGGAATTCGAAACCCTCGACGCCAATCATATTAGTGATCTCATCGAGCACGGCGAAATGAAGGATCCACCCAATCCGCCGGCACCTCCCGAGGTTCCCGATGAAATGAAAAAAGAGGAAGCTCCAAAGGAAGTGAAGGAGTCCAAAGATGAGGACGACGACTCTTTGCCAGGGGAAATTGTGGGAGCTCCAGCTTAAGAAATTTTTCGGGAAATTAGATCTCTCTTCATACCCCCTCAAAGATCATGGAAAACGTTGTTATTATTGGAACCGGTTGTGCCGGCTGGACGGCTGCCATTTATACTGGTCGCGCAAATCTTTCCCCTCTTGTCCTATCGGGTACCCAACTCGGCGGTCAGCTCACGACTACGACCGAAGTTGAAAACTTCCCGGGCTTTCCCGAGGGAGTGATGGGCCCTGAGCTGATGGGCCGGATGCAACAGCAGGCTGAAAAGTTTGGAGCCCGGGTCGAATATAAGAAGGTCGTCGAAATAGCAAAGAATGACGATGGAACCTTTACCATCAAGACTGACTCGGACGAGATTCAGAGTAAGACCGTCATTATCGCCACCGGAGCAGCTCCTCGATACCTCGGCCTGGAGAACGAAATGGAGTTGGTCGGTCACGGAGTGACTTCCTGTGCGACCTGTGATGGTGCATTTTACCGTGATGTCCCGGTCGCGGTTGTCGGTGGAGGTGACTCGGCTTGTGAGGAAGCCAACTTTCTCACGCGCTTTGCTTCCAGGGTATATCTCATCCATCGTCGCGATGAACTTCGCGCTTCCAAGATCATGGCTGACCGTGTTCTTGCCAACGAGAAGGTTGAGCCGATTTGGGATTCTGCGATCACCGAGTATCTCACCGATGAGGCCGGCGAAGTTCGAGCCGTCACTCTAAAAAACTTGGAATCAGGTGATGAGTCCGAGCTTGAAGTGAAATGTGTTTTCGTGGCCATTGGTCATGTTCCCAATAGTCAGTTTGTGGGTGATTTGGTCGATCTTGACGAGGGTGGTTACATTCTGCAAAACGCGCATAGCACTGGGACTAAAACGCCGGGGATTTTCGCGTCAGGTGACGTCGCCGATCATGTCTATCGTCAGGCTATCACGGCGGCTGGTCAGGGTTGTGCTGCGGCTCTTGAAGCCGAGCGGTATCTCGCTGACAGCGAGTAAGGCTTGTGCGATTTCGGAAAGTCCGGAGATTCGTTCTCCGGGCTTTTTTCTTACTTGAGCAATCTCTTGAAAAAGGCGCTGTATCCGGGTTGCTCCATTGCCTTACCATCCAGTCCACAGACATCTTTATGAACATGACTTCCTGCCTTCGGCCCCAACGTGCTCTTCTCTCTGTACTCAGCTTCCTTCCGGGAATGGCGAGCACCGAGGAACGCCCCAATATCCTTTTTCTCTTTTCCGATGATCATGCTCCGAATGCCATCTCCTGCTATCCCGGCGGACTTTTTGACGAGCTTGCTCCGACGCCGTCGATTGATCGCATTGCCAAGGAGGGCTTGATCTTTACAAATAGCTTTTGCGCCAACGGAATTTGCGGTCCCTCTCGGGCCTCTATTTTGACCGGGAAGCACAGTCACATGAATGGCTTTCTCGATAACAACTCTTCGCACTTTGATGGGTTGCAGCAGACCTTTCCCCAGCTTCTGGGTAAGACAGGATACCAGTCAGCCATGATTGGAAAGTGGCACCTTCATTCTAATCCCGTTGGTTTCGACTTTTGGCGAATTCTTCCCGGGCAGGGAAGTTATTACAATCCAGACTTCATTGAAATGGACGGGAGCCGCAAGCGTTACGAAGGATACGGCAACGATAAGGTGACCGAGTTTTCTCTCGAATGGCTCAAGAATGGCCGCGATAAGAGCAAGCCCTTCGTGATGATGTCGCAGTTCAAGGCCCCTCACCGCAACTGGTCGCCGGCTTTGCGTCACATCAAGATGTTTGATGGCGTCACCATGCCTGAGCCGGACACATTGTTTGATGCGTATGAAAACCGGTCTTCCGTGCTCAAAGAACACGCCATGGGAATCGACAAGCACATGTTTTGGGGTTGGGACATGAAGTTCCATGATAAGAATCCCTTTCCCAATCACTTTATGGGTGGGCTTGCCAATGGCGAATACAAGCGGATGACTCCCGAGCAAAAGAAAGCCTGGGATGCCGTTTATGAGCCGCAGAACCAGAAATTCATCGTGGACATGAAAGCGGGTAAGCTTACCGACAAGGATGTCGTTCGATGGAAATATCAGCGCTATATTAAGGACTATCTCGCGACGATTCGCAGTATGGACGAGGGGATTGGAAAGATTCTCGATTACCTCGATGAGTCTGGCTTGGCAAAAAACACGATTGTAATCTATTCCTCGGACCAAGGGTTTTATCTTGGTGAACACGGATGGTACGACAAGCGCTGGATGTTTGAAGAGTCTTTTCAGATGCCCTTCGTGATTCGCTGGCCTGGCGTGATTAAGCCGGGTTCGTCGTCAAAGGCGCTCATTCAAAATATTGATTACGCTTCAACATTCCTCGATGTCTGCGGAGCGGAGATTCCCAAAGATCTTCAAGGGAGGAGCTTGGTTCCCGTCCTCAAGAATAGTGGCATGGCTCCAGATGATTGGCGGAAATCGATCTACTATACCTACTACGGAGAGCGGACCCATCAGGTGGCAGCTCATGATGGAGTGCGCACGGAAGACTTTACTGCCTTCTATGTGCCCAAAACGAGAGAATGGCAGTTGTTTGATCTTAAGAAAGATCCGCAGCAGATGAAGAGTGTTCACAAGGACCCCGCTTACACAGCGAAGCTCAGTGAGCTTCAGAAGGAGTATGCCAAGCTGAAAGATAAGTATCGTGCGCACTCGGCGATCCTTCGCGCTGATCGGAACAACCAAGAATGGTGGAAAAAGCGCCACGCCCAGAAAGTGGCCGAAGCTCGCAAGCAGCCCCACGATCTTATCTTCATTGGTGATTCCATCACGCATTCTTGGGAGAATGCTGGTAAGACCACCTGGGAGAAATATTACGGCGAGCGCAAAGCCTTGAATCTTGGTTTTTCGGGCGATCGGACCGAACACGTTCTCTGGAGGATCAATAATCGTGAGTTGCAGAAGCAGAAAAATGCTAAGGCCATCGTGATGATGATCGGCACGAATAATACCGGACATAGTCAGCAGGATCCGAGTGAGACTGCCGACGGAATTGAGCGAATCCTCTCCGCGCTTCGTGCTCGTTGTCCCCAGGCGAAAGTTTTACTCTTAGGTATTTTCCCTCGTGACCACAAGCCAGATGGGAAGCTCCGACAGATTAACAATGCCATCAACGAACGCATCGCAAAACTTGCTGATGGCGAGCGGGTGCACTTCATGGATATCGGGGGCAAGTTCCTCGATAAGGATGGGGTTTTGCCCAAGGAAATCATGCCTGACTTCCTTCACCCAAAAGCAGAAGGATACAGGATTTGGGCCGAGGCGATCGAGCCCAAGCTGAGGGAGTTCGGGCTTTAGGTTCCGCAGAAGGTTTCGTGAACGGCCTCCTCGGGACGAGGAGGTGTTTCGAGGTCGGAATACTCCTCTTGTTCGGCAAAGGGATTCTTTAAGGCGTCGACGAGACGATGGAAAGGTGCGAGGTCTCCTTGGTAGCCTGCCCGGATAGCTTGCTCCACGCGATGGTTTCTTGGAATGAGGATGGGATTGGTTTCACGCATCTTAGAGACGTCGAGCGATGATTGATTCCAATCGTTGAGCCAGTCCCTGAAGATGACTTTGTCAGGGAATAATTCGGCAAGCGGTTCGCTTGATTCTCCAGCGGCGAATCGGGTGAGGCGCCGGAAGAAAAGAGTGAAATCGATTTCCTGTTCGGTGAGAAGTTTCAGGCAGCGGTCAATCTCGTCATGCGATGAGGTTTCAGGAAGTCCAAGTTTTTGAAGGAAGCGTGTTTGATAGTCTTTTTGAAACAGGTCTCCGAAGGCTTTGAGTTCGGTCTCAGCTAGGGTGATGGCTTTGTCTGTATCGGAATCAATCAAGGGGAGAAGCGTTTCCGCGAAGCGCATGAGATTCCAGTGAGCAATACTGGCTTGGTTTCCCCAGGCGTAACGCGCATTGCGATCAATCGAACTGAAGACACATTGCGGATGGAATTTATCCATGAAGGCGCATGGGCCGAAGTCGATGGTTTCCCCCGAAATAGCACAGTTGTCGGTGTTCATGACGCCATGGATGAATCCCAAGGACATCCAATGCGCAACAAGTGAGGCCTGTGTTGCGATGACCGCACGAAGTAGCTCGATGGGATTACTAGCTCTAGGATAGTGGCGCTCGATGGTATAGTCGGTGAGAATTTGAAGCGCTTCCACATCATTGCGGCTATAGAAGTATTGAAAGGTCCCCACACGAATATGGCTTGCCGCGATTCTTGTGAAGATTCCTCCGGGTTCTGGTCCGTGCTGACGATGGACGGGTTCCCCGGTCGAAACCGCAGCCAGAGCCCGGGTGGTGGGAACACCAAGGGCCGCCATCGCTTCGCTCACGATGTATTCCCGGAGAACGGGGCCAAGGGCGGACCTCCCATCACCGCTACGGGAGAAGGGCGTGGGTCCAGATCCCTTGAGCTGTAGATCGAATCGTTTACCCGATTGATCCAGAAGTTCGCCGATGAGAAGTGCCCGTCCGTCCCCGAGTTGTGGAGAAAAGTTACCGAACTGGTGTCCGGCGTAGGCTTGCGCTAGAGGATCGGCTCCTTCAGGAGTCGCATTGCCCGAGAGGAACGCAAAACCTCTGGCGGACTTAAGCTCATTCGGATCGAGCGAGAGTTCTTTGGCCAGAGATGTATTTATTCTGATGACTTTGGGGGCTGGAACTTTTGAGGCCTCCTGTTTGAAATAGAATCTCCGGGGAAGTTGTGCGTAAGTATTGTTAAAGGGGATTCGCATCGGATTGAAGATGCGCCAAGAGGGGAAAAACGCACCATTAATTCTGTATGTTCCGCTTAATTATGGCAACAGACCGCGTGATATAAAATTCCCACGCGCTTTTTCCTTTCCCTAGTGGTTCTGTCAGACAGCATACCCCCTCATGAAATTTACTTCGATTTGCGCAATTCCATTCGCATTCGCTTCACTGATATTTGCCCACGAAGGGCACGATCACGCTTCCGGAGTCGGAAATGTCATTACCTCTGCGACGGTGACCGGACCGGAAGGTCATCAGTTTGTTACGGCGCCGGGATGGGGATCTCTCCCCAAGGGAAAAAATATCGGTCCTCTTCACGGGGATCTGGCAGTGGTGAAATCGGGCAATGTCTATGTCTCTCTGGAGTCCAAAGCAGGCATTGCGGTATTTGATCAGCATGGAAAGTTTATTAAGACACTCAAACTCGGGCTTCAGCAATTGCACTCTCTCATCGCAATTGAAGAGAACGGCAAAGAGTTTCTCTGGGGTGCGCAGGTTAAGCAAAACCGCGCCGTGAAAGTCGATCTGGAGGGGGGTATCGTATCGACACTCCCGAACGAAAAGACGGGGGACCTTGAGGGTGGAATTGGAGGATTGACCGAGGTGTTGGTCGGGCCCAAGGGACACATCTATTTTTTTATGGGCTATGGCTCTAAGAAAATCCACAAGCTCAAGCCCGACGGCACTCTGGTGAAAACCTACGGAGGGAAAGGGAAGGGCAAAGATCAATTTACAGCCTGTCATGGAGCTGCGATGGATTACCGCTATGACGAGCCACGTATTTTGGTTTGCGACCGCGATGGTCGTCGCATGACACACCTCACTCTTGATCTCACTTGGATTGGGATTTACGGTAAGACTCCAATGCGTCGCCCGGCTGATGTCGACGTGCAAGGTGACTACGCTGCGGTTGGCGAGATTGAAGGACGCGTTATTCTCATGGATAAGGAAGGCAAGGTCGTGGCCGCTCTTCTTGATAATCCAAACGAAAAACAATGGGCCACCAATGGAGTGCCTGCCCATCAGTTGCATGACAACGCATTCTCCGCTCCCCACGGAATCAAGTGGGGCCCTCAGGGGCAAATTTACGTTTCCGAATACAGCAAGGTGGGCCGCCTTATCGCGCTCTTACCCAAGAAATAGCTTACTCCAAAAGTCATGATAGAATTAGAAGACTATTTTGAAGATGTCATCGGCAAGACTCTTCGCGGCACGGGGATGGCTGATGGTGTGTTGTCCTTTCTCACCAATGTCGAGGAAGACGTTATCGCAAAATTAAAAGACGGTGAATTCGATGAAGCGGCCGTTCGTGCAATTGCTCCTTCACTGGGGCTTGATGCCGATACTCTCGTGGAACTGGCCAATCGTTCGTGGCGTCCCGAGGAGGTCAATCTCGACGGGCTGACGCAGTTCAATACTGACTTCGACGATGAGATGACGGTGAATGCTTACCTCATCTGGGATGACCAGACAAAGGAAGCTGCTCTCTTCGACACGGGTGCCAATGCCGACACCGCTCTTGCTGCGGCGAAGGAGTTGGGTGTCGAAATTAAGACGCTTTTCATTACGCACACTCACATCGATCACATCATCGATCGGGAGAAAGTCATCGCGGCAAATCCCGGTGTGCGAGTTCTCGTGAATGGAAAGGAACCCGTCGCTGGAGCCGAGCGTTTTGCTGCCGGTGATACCTTTTCCATCGGAACACTTCGCGTTTCCACGCGTCTCACTTGGGGGCACTCACCTGCGGGAACGACTTACGTTGTTCATGGTCTCGACCGTCCGGTTGCAGTTGTCGGTGATGCTCTTTTTGCCCAATCGATGGGTGGAGGGGTCGTTTCCTTTAAAGATGCGCTTGCTACAAATCGTGAACAAATTTTTACTCTCGAAGAGCGGACCGTAATCTGTCCCGGGCATGGTCCCATGACTTCCGTGGGGGAAGAAAAAGCCCACAATCCCTTCTTTCCAGAATTCAAATAAACAAACCACCTACCTAATAACCGAACACATGAGTAAAGTAGCATTTGTCGGCGTCGGCCGCATGGGAGCCAATATGGCTCGACATCTTCAACTTGATTGCGGACATGACATCACCGCTGTTTATGATGTCAACAAAGAGGCTTCTGCCGAGATCGCCTCAGAGCTGGGAGCAAAGGATTGCACCACTCTTGCCGAAGTGACCGAAGCAGCGGAGATCATCTTCACTGTCGTCACCAACGATAATGCAATGCGAGCCATCTTCCTTGGTGACGGAGATAATCTCCTCGTTGACTCCTCCGGAAAGACCTTCATCAACTGCGCGACTTTATCGCCCGGTATTCACAAAGAGGTCTATGCTGCCGGTAAAGCTGTTGATGCCGACGTTCTCGAGGGAGCGATGGCTTCTTCAATTTCACAGGCCCGCGAAGGGTCGCTTTTCCTCATGATTGGTGGAGACGAAGGGGTCTTCAATACTCACAAGGAGATTCTCGACCAACTTTCCGTGAATCTCAGCCTTTGCGGTGAAATTGGCAAAGCCGCCGAAGTGAAGGCTCTCGTTAACATGGTGATGAACATCAATACTGCCGGCCTCGCAGAAGGTCTTGGTCTCGCCAGTGCCCTGGGAATCGATATCGATCTGATCTGTAAAATCTTCTCACAGACCGGCGCGAATAGTCGTGTTCTTGAGACCGATGCGGAAGACATGCGCGACCGTGATCACGAATGCTGGTTCTCTGCTGAACACGCTGCCAAGGATTCCGGGATTGCCCAGGATATAGCCAGTGGTCTTGGAGTTTCACTTCCAGTTAATGACGCTACCAAAGCCCAGTATGACAAGATGGTATTCGAAGGCCTCGGTGAATTGGACAAGTCCGGCATTGCCGAACTGACCTTCCCGGGGCGTCATTCTTCCTAATTGGGAATACTTTCCCGAAAAGCCCTCGGTTGATCCCGGGGGCTTTTTCTTTTGTGGATTTGCCGGTTACTTTAGATACTTGCTAGAATGTGCGGGTGCTTTGCTCATGCCTTGGTCGAACCAGATTTGTTTCTCAAGGTAGGGATGAGGAGCGTCTTTGATGGTTTTGAGATCGTTTCGTCGGTCTGGGGTTTGGTGAGTTCCGGGGGTCGGCAGGACGTTTGATCAATTCGCCATTTCAGATTAATGGCACTCCGCCTTGATCCTCCAATTGGATGACTTCTACCGGATCGAGGTTGTGGAAAAGGCCGAAGTAGTGGTCGAATCCTTGATGCCGTGAGCGGAATTGTTTGTTGAATCCGAGATGCCATTTCCCGATGCAGGCGGTAGCGTAGTTCTTGGTCTTGAGGAGTCCGGCTCGGGAAGGGCTGCAGATGGGGGCGGCGGCGTAGTAGTCGGTGAAGCGAATCCCTTCTTTTGCCATTTGATCGATACGAGGTGTCTTGACTGCGGTCGCACCGTAACATCCGAGGTCGTAGTAGCCTTGGTCATCGACGAGAATGAAAATGATATTGGGTGGCCGTTCGTCTCCGGAGAGCTGGCTGATCAACGAAATGAGAAGAGTGATTTTGAGAAAGCGCATATTGTAGATTGCCTGAGAGGAGCCTCGATGGTTGAAGTGGGTATTTCAATAATTGAGCGGAAAGCCGATGAAAATAGTCAAGTGGGAGTTGCTCGCGGGGAGGAGTTAGTCCACGTCTCCTGAACGTGAATGACCAGAAGTATTCTTCTTTGGCAGGGATTTCGTATTAGGGGAGGGAATTGCATAATTCAGTTGAAGATAGATGGGCTTGCCGAGTTCCCTCTGATTGCTAATCTGCTGCCGTGCCAGAGGGGTA
>PBTU01000006.1 GCA_002729295.1 Verrucomicrobiales bacterium
CTGCGAGTCTGGATGCCTTTAAAAGGTGGGCTGTCGGAGGCAGGAAGAAGACCCCCTTCAAAGGCAAGTCGAGAGAGAATACTCAGAAATACCAGTTGAGTGACATCGAGCGGAGTATCGCTTATTGTAAGAAGATCGGTCTTGGTAAGAGGAAATGAAATGGTTTGCGTTCGTCATGATGGTCGTCGGGTGTCTTGCCCCGGCGGAGGAGGTCTCTCCGGTGGTGATTGGGCGGAAGATTTTCATGGATACCAGTTTGTCCCATCCGGTCGGGCAGGGATGTGTTTTCTGTCATGATCCGAAGGCGGCCTTCGCGGATTCGCGTCGGGTGACGCCGGGAGCGGTGAAATGGCGGAAAGCCCGACTTTCCCGAGACAGTGAATCACGACGATATGGGGGATTTAAAGCTGACGGGTCAGGAGCTTGATGACCTGGTGGCCCTGTTGCACACCTTTACCGATAAGAATCTTTTGGAGATGAAAGAGGGCGATGGGCTTCCAAAGACACCGGAGGGAGTGCCTTCGACGGAGTCGCGGAGGGCCTTTCTCCAGAATCGGCCACGGCTCGTCGATCCCAAGGCGAAACAGCGGGTGTCGGAGGAGAAGGTGGACGAATGATTCTCGGGCTGCGGTCCCGCTCCATATCATCGGGCGATGCCTACTTTAGAGGGCGCGGCGTTGAGATTGTTAGGTTATTTTATGAGCTAAATCATTGGTGGAAGGGCATGTTGATCGATTTGAGGGAAAAATGACTTGTAGCGCCTGCATGTTTTAGATATCGGGAAAGGCGACATAGTTATGAAAAACACAAAAACAATGATTTTAGGGGCCTTTGCAGGGTCTCTAATGACCGCTCAGGCCGCGGTAGTCTCTTGGGGTGCCGTTGGTTCAGGGATCCAGTCTACCGATATTATCGAGACTGGAAGCCCTTATGCCGCTATTAATGGAGGTGCAGATCCGGCAAGTAGTTTCACGATCGGGACCAATCTCTTTACGGGCGGGGAATTTGCGGCTGCGCTAGCTGGCAATATAAGTAATGCTGTCGGTCCGTTTTACTCTCCGGCTACTCCTGGTCCTCTTGAGGCTGTCATGGACAGTCACAGTTACATTTCGGGTGCGAATCCCAATGGAGTCGGCGTAATCGCTATACCGGTGACTGTAGGAAATGCCTACGACATCCAGTTCATTGGAGTTGGTGATGATCGTACTTGCTGTGCAACCAGGGGTCAAAACGTTGCCGATTCCCTTGGAAACACCAGTGGAGATTTGATCCGTGGGACTGGTGATTGGGTCGTTGGAAATTTTGTTGCAGACTCTGAGTTCCAGCAGTTCTTCGTGGCCGGTGCCATTGATCCAGGTCTCAGTGGTTTGGTCGTTCGCGATCTTGGTCCTGCTATTCCCGAGCCCGGTTCAGCTTTGCTTTCGCTGGTTGGACTTCTTGGATTGACCGCTCGCCGTCGCCGATAGCCTTTCCCATAATTTCAAACCGTGGTGCTGTGAATGGCACCGCGGTTTTTTTATGCCGTCGTTCTACTGCTGGGTTGCCATGAGTCTGACAAAGGCCTGGATCTTAATGCTCATGGGCGAGGCGCTGCGGTAGGAGACGGTGGCGGTGCCATCGAGGTTGTCGCTTTCGGAGAGGAAGACCAACTCGGTTTCGGTATCCCAGGTGACCAAGTCGTATGAGAGTTGTGGAATCAGGGTCACGGCATTTTGCGTGTAGAGGTTTCTCTCGAAGGTGATCACGTAATAGTCATCGGTCTCTTCGCCTACGGTGAGTGGGGTGGAGGAGGCGTCGATTTTTGTCTGCGCATCCCCAAAGAGGAGGTCGCTGGTTCCGAGGGCGTATTCGAAAAGGGCGGAATAGCGATCGCCGTCACTGTCTGCGGTGCTGTCACCGACAAAGCCGGCTTCGGTTTCTGATCCCGGAGCTCCATTGGAATTGTTGGAGCCGATCCAACTGGTAGCGAGGCCGTGATCCGGGATGGGTAATGCCGGGGATTTCAGCACGAGGGTAAACGAACTGCCGTCGGCGAGAGGCCAGGGGAGATCGTCGTCGTAGGTGAAGTTGTGGATGGCGATATCATTGGCATCGAGGAGGAGGAGTTGTTCGCCCTCGTTGGCGAGGCGTCCGCTGTAGTCATTGCTGCCGAGAACATCGTTGGCGATATTGATAGTGCCTGAGAGTCCGGGATAGCGGGCGTCGAAGGCGGCTTTATTTTTCACTAGAACCAGACGTCCTCCGGGAGCAATCAGGGTGTTGTCGGCGAAGGCGAAGGTGATGCCGATGGTAAAGCGGACATTGGTTAGATCGATGGTCGACGTGCTGACGTTCATGAGTTCGATAAACTCGTAGTCATCGCGATCGGTCGAGATTACCAGTTCTCCTGGAGTGGAGGGCTCACCGGGATGATAGTTTATTTCGGAGATGACCAGATTGCTCGCGTCAGCTGGCACGGTATCCGGAGTGAAGAATGCGGTATTGAGGGCACTCCATTCTCCGGTGGCGCTATTGTGAGAACGAGAGAAGAGCCAGCCGGGTTCGGTGAGAGAGAGAGGGTCTGATGAGTGGGTGTCACCACCGCCCACGCCGGGAGGGAAGCCGGTGAGGTCGAGATCGAAGCTGATGTCCGAACTGCCAGAGGAGGCTTGGTGAATTTCGACGGCAATAGTGTTGGTGCCGCTGACGAAGGTGTTAGGAGACAAGTTGATTGAATCTGTGTCGTTATCATCACTGGTAGTTCCAGCGTATTCATCGAAGGAGGGATTGTTTCCCAGGTTCTGACCATCGACGCGGTTACCGTTGACGTAGACGACAATGCCATCGTCGTAGACATAATTTAGAGTGAAGCTTTCAAAGGCGGAAGGGTCGCTGATATCGATGGTGGTGCGGAAGTAGGTGGTGGCATTTTTTTGATCTCCATTTGTGCCAGGATCGACATCGATGAAATCGACCTCGGTGGTTTCATCACCATCACCATATCCCAAGGGAGAAGCTCCGGAATCCCATGAGGCATCGTTGAATCCTACTCCCCGCCAGGCGGTGCCTTGGTCGGAACCGTCGTCGAGGTAGCTCCAGGTGTGGCCGCTTTCAATATAGCGGGTAGTGGTGGGACCACCGACTCCGCCGCCGTCACCCAAGGTGACCAAAGTGGCAGAGGGACTAATTCCTCCGCCGACAAGGCGTGGGTCGAGGGAGTTTGCGTAGTCGGTGAGGTCGTTGTCACCATCTCCGAAGATGTAGTAGACTTTGTCTATGGTGTTTGCGGTGATGAAGGAAGGACCGGAGCCGGCAGGGATAGAGCCGCCATGCTGACTGTAGGTCGGTGCGGCAAGATCAGGGTAGAGGTTGGCCGAGCGGAGGCTGCTTAAGAAGAGATCCGGCCGGTCGGGGAACCAGTCACTGACGATGCGATTGTATTCGCCCTCCCAGTCGCTGAGGGAGCGGTTGCCGCCATGTTGATCTCCCCAGCGTGCCGCTTCGGGGTTGAGGATGCTCCGGTGATCGGCGGTGACTTCTTGGTAGCGGGCCAGGGCCGCGGCGGGAGTGAGAGGGCCGTTGTTGAAAAAGGCGCGGTGGACCCGGTCACCGAAGCGGAGCCGGAATTCCGGGCTGTCTTGTAGTCGGTCGTTGGCGGCGGCGATGCCGCTGTAGTTGGTAATGCGGTTGTAGTTTGTGTTGGAACGAAGGAAGAGGGACCATTCGGAATCCCACATGAAGTACTTGTAGCCGTGACGCGGAGCCTGGGACTGAATACCGCCGTAGTAGTTTTTGTTAGGCCAGTCGCTGTTGCCACCATACCAATTGGTGATGAAGTAATCGGCATTGTTGGAAGGATCGCACCAGACGGGGAAGCTGGCATTGCGGGTGCCGTCGGGATTAAATCCGCAGGCTTTTAAGAAAGCGGCGTCGCGTTGAACGTCGGTGCCGGAAATTTCATCGACGGCAGAGCGGAGGCTGTTCCAGTTATTGAGATTGGTAGAGCTGTTAATGGGAGTGCCTGAATTTTGACCTTCCCATTCTTCGCGGACGGCATCTTCGATATAGCTTTCGGCGAAGCTTGAATCGGGACGCTCGACGACGTTGTAGAGGCCCCAATATACGCCGTTGATGTAGAGGTGAAGGTAGCGGCCGTGGGGGGCCGGTTGGCCGAGGGCGAGCTGGGTGCGGCGGCCAAATTCATCGCGGGCGTATTGTGGTTGGCTTCCTGCGCCGGACCATTGCCAGCCGTCGTTTGATTCCATACGGAAAACGAGAGTTTGGAATTCCCGGGCGACTCCGGGTTCGGTACCGAAGAGAGGGAACTTGAGCGATCCAGAACCGTCGGTGGGTTGGTTGCTGGTGCCGTATTCCGATTTAAAGAGGACGCGGAAGGACTTCTTGCGAGTGAGGCCGAAGCTGCGGAAGGCGCCGCCTTGGATTCTGATGGCGCAGTTTTGTTGGAAGTTGCTGTCTCCGGTAGGGTCGTCGGGATCAACGAGTTCGAGAGATGTTTTGCGCTCCCAGGAGGAGCCGGATGAACCAGGATTGGAGTAGATCCCGGAGGAGCCGAACATGTCGTCAACATCCATCGCGATCGAAAGGCTGGGGACAGTGGTGAGGTCATCCTCCATGGTGGGGTGTGTAGCGGGGTTGGCATTGGAATTGTTGTTCATGCCGTAGTAGGAGCCCTGTCCGCCCCAGCTTGAGGGCAGACCGTAGAGGCTCTGCGTGTTGGCGTTCGTTTGATCGAGCACCGTGCTGGGGATGATGTAGGTGTGGGTGTCGGTGTTAGTTGAGACGTAGCCGGAGCGATAGCCGATGGCCTTGACGGCCATGGTGCGATTGACCGTGATCGGTCCGGTGTAAATTGTGCCGCTGGTTTCGCTGGGCCAGCTTCCGTCGGTAGTGTAACGGATGGAGGCGCCGGGAGTGGCGGTTGAGATGGTGAGTGAGAAGGGGCTTCCGAAAATTCCGCGGGAGACGCTGAAGTTGGTGTCGGCAACAAATCCCGAGACGCCATTTCCGCTTGCGTTGGAGCCATCAGGAGTGGGGTTGAGAAGAAAGCCCACCTGAAGAGGATCGCCGAAGAAGCCATAAGAGATGTTTCCTTTTTGGTCGGGATAGTCCGTGGTCGCGCTACCGAATTCCGAAAGGACGGTGGTGCCATCCGGGCTGACGAGAGCAAGGTATTCCCCATTGGCGGAGAGTTTGAAGCTGGTATGGAGTTCGTCGCCATTGGTGGGGCGGCGATCCTTACCTGAGGCGAAGATGAGAAGGTAGCCGTTCCCGGAAATCGAGACGTTTGGGAATTGCCACTTGGTGAGCTGGTCCGGATCATCGGTGAGGTAGTATCCATTGAGGCTGATCGATCCTCCGTCGGGATTGTGAAGTTCGACCCAGTCCGAGGTTTCGCCATCTTCGTCCTGAAAGCTGGAGGCGTTGGGGTTGGCGAGGAATTCGTTAATGCGAAGTGAGTTTCCCACGACGGTGAGCGAGAAGGTTTGCTCGATAGACAGCCCGGAGAGATCGGTACTGCGGACGCGGAAATTGAGAGTAGAACCGAGGCCGGGTAAGGCGGCGGCGGTTTGGAGGGTGTTACCGGAGATCGTGAAGGAGGCATTGTCGGTATCCCCTGCACCGGAGACAAGCTGATAGCTATGAGCGTCGGCGGTATTGGGGTCCTCGGTGGCGAGGTCGGCGATGGTTGATCCGGAAGGAGTGCCGAGGAGAACGGTATTTGAGGGGAAGGAGAGTGCGGTGGGCGCCATGGCCGCCTCGACACTGAGGGTGAACGTTTTCTCGTAAGTAAGAGTGTCGGCGTCAGTCGTGCGGAGACGGATCGAGTAGCTCGCACCGAAGCTACCGAGAGCGGAATCAGCACGGAGCTCATCACCGTTGGCGATGGTGAAGAGGTTGTTGTCGGGGAAGTTTCCGGTGTCGACGAAGCTATAGGTGTGGTTATTGTCACCGTTGGGGTCGGAAGTAGTTAGCGTTCCGACGACGGTGCCCGCGGCAGAGTCTGGTGCGAGGTCGGTATTGCTCAGTGCGATATCGGTGGGCGGCTGAGGAGTTGGTGGTGCGGTGGCGCGGAGAATGTAGGCGCTGAGGCCGGGATCCACTCCGTTGTTGACTCCGCCGAGGAGGTTGATCGTTTGGGTGGTGCCGCCGGCCGTAAAGGTCCCGATGACCGAGCCTACTCCGCTGCGGGAGAAATCGTCGCTGATATTCTCGGGTGATTCGTCGTCGCCTGCCCGTTGATTCCGGGAGGAACAACAGCCACGGGTGTCAGCTGCTCCAATGAGTTGAATTTGATAGTCTGCACCTCCGGTGAGTCCGGTAAGTTGGAAAGTCCATCCACCTCCAGCATAGGAGTGGCTGTTGAGGACGGTGTTGAGTTGGGAATTGCCAGAGTCGCCTCCTCCTCCAGTGAAAAAAGTTCCCGTGCTGGTATTGCTGGGAGCGATTGCCTCGGCTGCAAAGAGGATGTTTTCTCCACCGATGTTTACGGTTGTGCTGTCTCCACCGCTTGTCGCGTTGACTGCTCTTACGAGAGTTCCGTTGGTATCCACCTGATTGGCATTGGTAAGATTGAAGGTGGGTTGCCAGGCGATTTCAGCAGCAGATAGTAATAAGGCGCTGTAGTTCAAAGAGGTGATTAGAACCAGTGAAAGGTGGCGCGGATGGAGTTTTTTCATGATGGCAAAAGAGAAAATCAGCCCTCTCTGGGAGAGGGCTGATTGGTTGATTTTGGAAAAAGGAGGTGAAAACCGAAATTAGTTTTCGACAACCTTGAAGAATTGTTGGTCAGACCCGGGGTTGGGATTCGGGAATTCATAGGTGGTGAGATCTCCGCCAGAAGGAACGGAATCGTTTACATCAGCATCGAAGACACCCAGGTCGGTGTTCGTGAAGACAGTGTAGGTCCTTCCAGGCTTGGAGGTCCAGACGAGGGTCACTCGATTGGTGTCTGTACTGTAACTGATGTCCGTGACTTCAAGAGGAGTAGTACCGGTGTCGCCGAAGTACTCGATTTCACCCAGGGCGTGGTTCAGGCCGTTGCCCGTGGTGTTGACCTGGTAACGAATAAACTTGTAGCTTACCGCTGGTGTTTCCAGGAGAAAGAGGGCGGTTTGATTTCGGGCAGTCCAAATTGCCGGGTTTGTGCTGCGATAAATAGCGGTGAAAGCTACACCGTCGTCAGATCCCTGAATTTCCCATTCGACTGGGTCGCGACTCGGGGAGTCGTTGCTGGAAGTCAGGGTAAAGTGAGTGATGGAGATGGGATCTTCGAATTCTACCGTGAGGTCCTGAGGCGGAGCGTCGCAGCACCATTTGAAGTGGCCTGATCCAACGTTGTTGTCGAAGACATCGAAGGCTCCTTCGTTCGAGCCACCCGCGGTCGCATCGGTGAAGAAGGATTTTGAACTGGAAGTGATGCTGACCCAGTTGAAGTTGGTGCCAGCGGTATCTTCGGTATCGATGCCGTCGTTTTCAGGGTCGGTTAAGTCGCCTCCGAGAAGTCCGGGGAGGAAAGAGACCTCGGGAAGAGCGGTAAAGCTACCTGGGTCGGTGGGGTCTGAATTGTTGGTGATTTCAAATCCGTCGCTGCGGAGGTCTTCATCAGTATCTAGGAGATGTGGATTGGTGCCAGTTTGGGTGGCGTTTAGAAAGGGAAGGTCGGGATTTTCCGCACCGTCGAGAAGTCCGTCGTTATCGGTGTCATTGTCGAGAGGATTTGTTCCGGTATTGGTCGCACTCACCCACGCTCCGGTGTTGGTTTCGACACCGTCGAGGTAGCCATCATCGTCGGAGTCGTCGTCGGCAATGTCGGTGCCATTAGCGAGTTCGCTGCCGTTGGTAGAACCATCAGAGTCGAAGTCCTCATCTCTGTCGAGGGTCAGGTTGCCGTCTGTATCATCGTCGTTTGGATTGGAGCCAATGCCAACTTCCACGTCGTCGGGAAGGTTATCGCTATCAGTATCGGTAACGTTTGGGTTGGAGCCTGTCTGGTTTTCATCGACGAAGGGAAGGTCAGGATTTTCGACGCCATCGGAGAGGCTGTCGCCATCGGAATCTCCAATGAGAGGATGGGTGCCGGTGTCTGAGGTGCCATTCCAGATTCCGGTCTTTGTTTCGACACCATCCAGAAGGGTGTCATTATCGGTGTCCTCGTCTGCTGGATCGGTCCCGGCATCCTGTTCCCCAAGGTTGTCGAGGCCATCATTGTCCTCGTCTTCGTCACCATCGAGGATC
>PBTU01000130.1 GCA_002729295.1 Verrucomicrobiales bacterium
GCTTTCGGGGCAAAGTGAGGAGCTTTCGGGGCGAGGGGATTGGCCGAGGATTCCGCACCGAGAGCGTTGTTCCCAAACATGCTTGCTAGGCCAATGCTCCCAATTCCGGCCCCCATTTTTGCAAGCGCGTCGCGGCGGGTCATCTGGGACTGCATCGTCCGGCGGTAAGCGAGTTCGTGTTCGAGGAATTTCATGGGGACTACTGGATTTGGATTAATTCGTGGGCGCTGAGCAAGACCTGGGCATATTGTTGCCAGGCTTTGGGGGTTGGCTTGTCGCCGAGCCATTGGGTGCCGAGTTTGATCTCAGCGGGATCGGGCGAGCGGGAGTAGAGCTGTCGGTAGACTTTTTTGATTAGATCGGGCAGGGGTTCTTTTTGAGCGTGCAGTGAATTGCCCAGCGTCTTTGCGCGTTGCGTCATGAAGGGGCTGTTCATCATGAAGAGGTATTGTTGGGGAACGGTGCTGGTGGGACGGGAGGCGCTGGTGGAAACGGCTGCTGGAAAATCAAAGAGTCGTAGGAAGGCATCAGATTCAAATCGATCTCCGGTGCGACTGATCGTGGCGTAAAGGGTGCGGCGGTTGCTGCGTAAAATCTCCTTGTCGGGATTACCGCCGACGGTGCGATCTAGTTCGCCGGTGACCGCGAGCAGGGAATCGCGCCAGGCTTCAACTTCGAGACGACGTGGATTCATTCGCCAGAGCAATTTGTTGTCTCCGTCGATAGCGAATTTCTCTTTATCAAAGCGGCTACTCATTTGCCAGGTGGACGAGAGCATGATCTGGCGGTGCAGGCGTTTGAGCGACCAGCCGTGTTCGATGAAATCGGCGGCGAGCCAGTCGAGCAATTGCGGGTGGGTGGGCTGCTCACCAAGAATGCCAAAGTTGCTCGGCGTGCGCACCAGGGCCTGGCCGAAGTGCCACTGCCAAACGCGGTTGACGATCACTCGTGCGGTGAGGGGATTGTCTGGAGCGGTGACCGATTCCGCCAACTCGCGCCTTCCACTTCCGTCGGTGTAGGGTTCGGGCGAATCTCCCGCAAGGATTTGCATAAAACGGCGAGGGACCAATTCCCCTTTCTTACGCAAATCTCCGCGTAAGGCGACATGCATGTTATTTTTCCCGGCCTCCTGAAGGACATGCGCGATCTCGTATTTCTTGGGCGCCACCTTTTTCAGGCGGTCCAGCTCGGCACGCATTTCAGCGACCTTTTTCTTCGCCTCCTCCCCCATCGTTTTCTCGACGTGCTTCCGCTCGACTTTCAGCCGTTTGGTTTCGTCGTTGAGGAATTGATTAACCGCGTTGTTTTGATTTTTGATCGCCTCCTGCCCCTTTCGATAAGTATCCACAATTTCCTGCGGTACTAGAGGATGCTCGCCGGTGCGGGAGTTCTTAAAAATCCCCGCGATGGCATAGTAGTCCTTGATTGTAATGGGATCAAACTTGTGATCATGACACCTGGCACAGGCCGCGGTGAGTCCCAGGAAGGCGCGGGAAAAGGTATCCACGCGATCTGAAAGTGTCTCGGCTTGGGCCTGCGCCTTCGCTTCGGGATCGCCACCATCGGAAGTGTAACTTGGCCCCACCACAAAGAACCCGGTCGCAACCGGATCCGGATTTTCCTCAAGGACATCCCCCGCAATTTGCCGGGAAACAAATTCGTTGTAGGGCATGTCGGTGTTCAGGGCATTGACCACCCAGTCGCGGTATCGCCAGGCTTCGGGTAAGGCTCGGTTGTCGCCGAATCCGCCGAGGCCATCGCTGTAGCGGGCGACGTCGAGCCAGTGCCGCGCCCAGCGTTCGCCGTAATGTTCCGAAGCGAGTAGTTCGTCGATAATCTTCGAAAATGCTTCGGGACTTGAGTCGCTAAGAAAGGCGTCGACTTGCTCCGGTGTGGGAGGCAGTCCGATGAGATCAAGATAGGCCCGTCTGATGAGAGGCAATTTCTCGGCAGGCTTGTTGGGCTGAAGTTTTGCTGCGTTGAGTTTCGCGAGAGTGAAATGATCGATCGGAGAGCGTGCCCGCGTGTTGTTCGTGATCTGCGGAGGGCCGACTTTGGCGATCGGTTTGAACGACCAGTGTTCCCGGCGAAAGTGATCCCAATCATAGGCTTCTTTGGGTTGGGCTTGGGCGATCTCGGAAGTGGATTCCGCGCCGGGCCAGGGAGCTCCCATTTTGACCCAGTCGGTCAGGGTTTTGATTTGTTCCTCCTTTAGTTTTCCCTTGGGCGGCATCTCCATGTCTTCGTTGCGGTAGTTAACCGCTTCGACGAGGAAACTTTTTTTCGGATAGCCGGGAGTCAGAGCCGATCCGGAATCACCTCCTTTTAAAAGCCCGGCGAGGGAATCGAGAAACAAGCCGGCTTTTAGTTTGCCCTTTTCCTCGGCTTTGACTGAGTGGCAGCGATAACACTTGTCGGCGAGAAGCGGCCGCACCTTATTCTCGAAGAATTCAAGTTGTTCGGCGGTAGGAGGTGTTGGTTTTTCGGGAGCCGCGAAGGAGGCCCCGCAAAGAGCAGCGGACAAAGCGATGGAGGATACCTTCAACATCTTGGGCACCATGAATGAATGACGAAGTCCTTGAAAGAATTTTTCTCGTGTCAGGCTTTGGCGACCAGGGTGTCCTGAGTATCGATGCGGGCGTTAATGAAAAGGTCGGTGAGGGAAACTTATGGATCGATCTGGAGGGGACGGGAACCTATACCAACACGGAAGCTTGGATCGAAGGTGATGGTAGTATTACCGTTGGGGCTCCGTCCATTTTAGCAATCACCGAAATCGACATATCGTTGGATTTCAAATTGGCGCTGACCTGAAATTCGAGTCCGGGAACAATCTATTCCGTCTACTACTCGCTGGATATGATCGATTGGGGTGCTGATTTGGACGACGGCGTTGTTGGAGACGATGGCGAAACCACCACCAAGGAATTTGACCTCTCCTTGATTCCCGCCTTGGAGGGAGTTTCAAGAGTCTACTTCAGAGTTGAGCATTAGTCTTTCCGAAGTCGATTTGCTGGTAATTACTTTTGGCCGAGATGGCGGATCACTGTGTTGACCTGGAGTGGCGATTCGCCAAAGTTTCCGGTCTTGATCTTCATTGCTGATTCACGGACGAATTTGCCATTGGGGTCATAGAGCCGGACGGCGGCTTCGTGGAGTTCGCCGTCGACTTTGCTGCCGTCGGCCCGGCTGAGTTGTAGGAAGAGTTTTCCTTTTTCGTCTTTATCGGGGCCGAGTTTTTTGAGGAGGGGAGTGAGATCAATTCCGACTTCGATGGGCGTGTCATCCTCCGGTCCGGCGATGGGAACGTGGCCGCCATTTCCGCCTCGGCCGAAGAGCGGCCAGCCGTTGAAGGCTTCGGGTGTGATTTCGTGTTCGGCAGATTTGGCGTTTTTGTCTCCGGCGATGCCGATGGTCATACGGAGGTCGGAGCGGTCGTTGCAAGATAGTTTGAGTTTGAGCGTTTGGCTTGGAAGATAACGAGTCACTTCGGCGCGGCCGAGGTAGTTCCCGCGCTTCCAGGTTGGATCGATCATGGCGCTGTAGAGAAGATAGATTCGTCCGTCCTTCGACCACTTTTCGCCCCAGGAATTAACCACGATATAAGCACCGCGTTCCCAGTCGGCGAGGGTGACCTTGCCATCGTTATTGGTATCGATGTCGTTGGTGATTTTGCCGTCGCCATTTACATCGTAGCCGACTTGATCGTCGTATCCCACACAGGTGATTCCGTGCCCGTAGCCGGAGGGTCCCCAGCGGGTCCAAATGTCCTTGCCTGCTTCGTGCTTCCCATCGGGAATGGTCACGGTGACTTTCTTCAACTCGCCCATGCGTCCGTCGAGGGCCATGATACCGCCGGGCGTTTTCTTTGCGGGTTGATTGCGATCAAACATCCAACCACGGGCTTCGTTGAGTTGGGCCACGGTATTGGCGGGAGTGTAACGGTAGCCCGAGACGCGATACTCCATCGCTTCACGCCAAATATCGTAGCCGTTCGGCCACACTCCGATTTTGTTGAGGCGCACGCCGCCGTAAGATTTCGCGGTGGGAATGCCGATCCGTTTGGCGACCTCCCATCCGTGATAAGCTTCCGACCCTTTGTTCTCGGCACGGTTCATCATGTTCCAGGAAAAGTGAGCGGGGAATCTGTTCTCGTCGCTGTCGGCTTTGTTGCCATTCAGGACGTTCATTTCGTAAGTGAAGATGGAAGCTACTGAAGCAAACTGACCGCAAGCCCCCCACCGTTGTTTGTAGACCGGGGGGAATTCGGGCCTTTTCGAATTGTCGACGCGCGAGGGCAGGCGTTTGGGATCGACTTTCGTTTTACCGACATCGGGGCCCTTGGCGCCTTTCCAGGTGTCGTAGTTTTTTCCCTCTGAGGGCGGACGCGTAAACCCGCCCGGATACTCGGCGCGGGCTGCAGCGGATTCTTCGGCCATCACTGGCCCAAGGAGACCGGCAATTGCAAAGCCGCCGGCGACGAGGAGATGTTTCGGAGTGGTGATCATAAGTGAAGTTCTGAAGTGATACTGCGTTTAGCAGAGGGGTCAAGGTGTAGGTTCGATTGAGGATGGGAATCGCTCCGTCCCCACAAATATTTGCCGATAGAAGTGAGTAGGTGCGGGCAGTAGACAGGGAGCGGTATCAACGATGATCAAATCCTGCACCGACACCCTAAAGAAAATTGGCATCACGGCGTGGTGTCTTTTGACAGCTGCTTCGATGTGTCGTGCCGAGCTATCTTCCTTGGCTGAAGCCCGGGAAGCGGGGCGGGCGAATTCGACTTTGTTGTCTTCGCGAAAGGAGGTCCCGACGGGAGCGCCGACCGCGAATCTTGGGGACTTTAAAAAGCACATCGCGCCCATCCTCAAGAAGACCTGTGTGGAGTGCCATGGGCCGAAGAAGGCCAAGGGAAAGTTTCGCATTGATACCCTCGACCCGAATCTCATGGAGGGCGGCGATGTCGATTGGTGGTTGGAGGTTCTTGATGTCCTGAGCAATGGTGAGATGCCGCCTGAAGACGCGGATGTTCATCTGGCGGACGAGGATCTGGGAAAAGTCACCGAGTGGTTGAGTGGGGAAATTGACAAGGCCTCCACTGCACGCCGCAATGAGGGAGGGCATTCCTCGTTTCGTCGCATGGCTCGTTACGAATACGATTACGCGTTGCAGGATCTCCTGGGCTTACCCTATTCGCTGGTCGACAATCTCCCGCCGGAGACGGCTTCCGAAGATGGATTCAAGAATAGCTCGGAGATACTGCAAATGTCCGCGATGCAATTTGAGATCTATCGTGAGATTGCCTTGAAGGCTCTCGAGCACATCACCGTTCTCGGTGAGCGGCCCGAGATGGTGGTTTATCGCCTGCCCGAGCAGGTCGAGAAATTGTCGGCCCTCGATGGCGAAGACGTCGGTGATGTTCATCTCCTCAAAGAGAATGTGAAGAAAGGCCAGACCTCCCCGAAAGTGGCTTTATTGGACCGGAGGAAACGTTCGGTGAAGTATAATCTCAGTAATCATCTTCCCGACGAAGGAACCATGCGGATCACGCTCCGCGCCGGACGCACTTCGATGAACGAAGATGAGTTCGCCAGCCTGCGGTTTACGTTCAGTGCGCATACCAGCAATAACGCCAACTTTTCCGAAGTCATCAGCGCGCGCGACATTCCGGTGACGGCTTCGGTCGAGGACCCGCAGTTCATTCATCTGGACATTCCGCTCAGCGAGATCCAACGCAATCCGTTTCGGAAGAACAAAAAGAATTTCCCCCGACGCGATGAGTTTCTGACCATTGAGTATCAAGCGAGCACGCGGGGTAATGAACCGCTCGGCGTCCTGATTGACTTCATCGAAATCAGTGCGCCGCACTTCGAGCAATGGCCGCCGCAAACTCATCGGGAGATTTTCTTCGAGAGCGAACATAAAACGAATGAAGAAAAATACGCCCGAGAAGTCCTGACGCGATTCATGGTGCTGGCTTGGCGTCGTCCGCTTGAGGTGAAGGAAGTGGAGCCCTTCGTGAATTTGTTTGCGAAATACCGTCCCGAGTTCGCAACCATGGAAGAAGCGATGCTGGAAGTCTTGGCAACCGTTCTGGCGACGCCGGAATTTCTCTACCTGACGCAGCAAGATTCCAAGACGATCAGTGAAGTCGAGTTGGCCAGTCGGCTGTCGTTTTTTCTTTGGTCTAGTATTCCTGATGAGGAACTGCTGACGCTCGCCTGGGAGGGAACACTCAAGAAGCCGGAGATTCTGAATGGGCAAATCGGACGCATGTTGGCGGACCCACGGGCAAAGCGCTTCTCGCAAAATTTCGTGCAGCAATGGCTCGGCCTGGATGCCATGGCAAGCGTGGTGCATGTGAAGGACCGCGTGTTGTTTGAAGCGATGCAGGAAGAGCCCGTCGCCTTCTTTGACCACGTTCTCAAGAGCAACGACAGCGTGATGGATTTTCTGCACTCGGACTATGCCGTGGTGAACGAAAAGTTGGCGGGGCATTATCGTATCCGCGATGTCTATGGTCCGCATTTTCGAAAAGTCGCGGTGAAGCCCGATCTCAATCGCGGCGGGATTCTTACCAATGCCGCGATCCTCGCGATGAATTCCGACGGTAAGGATTCCCATCCGCTCAAGCGTGGCATTTGGATGCTGGAACGCGTTCTCCATGATCCGCCGCCGCCCGCGCCGCCCAATGTCCCGGAGGTGGATTTGACCGACCCGAGGATTTTGGAAATGACGCTCAAGGAACGCATCGTCGATCATCGCAACAAGCCGGCCTGCATTTCCTGTCACGCCAAAATCGACCCTTGGGGAATTGCTTTCGAAAACTACGACGCCCTGGGGTCCTACCGGACCAAGATCAAAAACAAGCCTGTCGATGCCACCTCGGCCTTGTTCAACAAACAGGAATTGGCCGGGATGGACGGCTTGAAACGCTACCTGCTCGCGGAGCGGCAGGATCAGTTTGCCCGCGCGATGGCTCACAAGATGACGGCATACGCGCTTGGGCGGCCCTTGGGCTTTGGCGATCATGCCGAGATCGATGCGCTCACGGTGCAATTCAGAAAAAAGGGCGATCGTTTAGGTGATTTGATACACTTGATTGTTCACAGCAGTATCTTTCAATCGAAGTAATGATGAAATCAGCCGCAAGTCAGTTGAACCGAAGAAAGTTTTTGCATGGCGCAGGCGTGTCCCTGGCCTTGCCATGGTTTGAAACATTTGCGGCAAGTCGTTCCGGGCAGGACCCCGCGCCCAAGCGCTTTCTCAGCGTCTATCATCCCGATGGTGTCGGCCTGCCGGTGAAGGAGGATCCGGCCTGGAGGGACTGGAGCTGGTTTCCACGAGGCGGCGAGAGAGATTTCCAACTTACCAAAGTGCTCGATGTTCTTGAGCCCTTGCGCAAGGAGATCACCATTTATTCGGGGCTTTCGCATCCGGCGGCCCGAAAAGTTCACGGTCACTCCAATGCCGACCAATATCTCACCGGAGCGGCCATTGGTGGACACGGGCCATATCAAAACTCGGTCTCCATCGATCAGGTCTATGCCGAACAAGTGGGACAACATACGCGCCATTCCTCGTTGGTGATGTCCACCAACGGAGGCGTCGGTGGTCCCCGAGGAGCCCAGACGCAATCCTACAATCGCAGCGGTCGACCGATCCCGGCGCTCAATCATCCCAAGCAAATCTTCGACATGCTTTTCGTCACCAGCGGGAAGGATGCCGCAGCGAAGTTGGCGAGAAGCAAAAGTGCGCTGGATCTTCTCATCGCCAACACCCGTGCTCTTGGACGAAAACTTTCTAAGCACGACCAGGAGACCTTGGCACAGTATCTCGATGCCGTTCGCGACACCGAGGTAAAGTTGGAGAAAGCCCGCAAGTGGATCGATACGCCGGTTCCCAAAGTGGACACTTCGAATCTGCATCTGGAAGCCGGACCGAAGGAAGCGCAGCTCTACTTCGAAACGATGTATGAGCTGATCTACCTTTCCTTCCTCAGTGACTCGACTCGCGTAGCGACCTTCCAGTTGGGTCGCGAGAATGGCGGCGGGGAACACGACCTCCTCTCGAAGGCCGTTGGTTTGGGAAATGCCCATGGCTTGACCCACGCCGTCAAGAAGCCTAAGGGCTGGGAAAATCTCGGTAACTACAACCGCTACCAAGCGGAGGAATTCGGACGTTTTGTGCAGAAGCTCAAGAATACCCGGGAGCCGAACGGGCAGGGGAGTATCCTCGACAACACCTTCGCGATGCATGGATCTGCCTCTAGTAGTTTCCACCTTTCCCGCAACTACCCTATCATATCCGCCGGCGGCAAAAACCTCGGTTTTAAAAATGGCCGCTATCTCAAATTCGGCAAAGGCAACGAAGACAACCAAGCCGGTGCCGGCATCGTCAGTGACAAAGGCTGGCGCGGAGAAGTGGAAGCTGAAGAACTTCCGCTGTCCCAACTTTTCGTCACCGTCTTGCAACGCCTCGGTGTTGAGACGGACGCCTTCGGTGGCTTCACCGGGGCCTTGGATCGGGTTTAGGATTTGGGAATTCTTATCATGAAATCTCGATTCGCTATTTCTCGAGTCCTCGCTGTAATAGCATTGCTGGCTGCTCCCTTGATGGCGCGGAAGCCGAACGTCATTGTCATCTTGACTGATGACCAGGGGACCATCGACATGAATTGTTATGGGGCGAAGGATTTGGTCACGCCGCACATGGATGGGCTGGCGAAGCGGGGCGTACGGTTTACCCAGTTTTATTCGGCGGCTCCGGTGTGTTCGCCGTCGCGGGTGGGGCTTTTGACCGGGCGGACGCCGCAGCATGGTGGTTTGAATGGCAATGTGGGACTCAACTCGGTGGGGATGCCATCGAGCCAGGTCACGATCGCCGAGGAATTTAAGAAGGCGGGTTACGCCACGGCGCACATTGGCAAGTGGCATCTCGGTCATCACAAGGAAACCATCCCCAACGGCCAGGGCTTCGATTATTCCTTCGGACATCTTGTCGGGTGCATCGATAACTATTCCCACTTCTTCTACTGGAGTGGACCCAACAAGCACGACCTCTGGCGGAATGGAAAAGAGGTGTTTCACAACGGCGAGTTCTTTCCCGATCTCATGGTCAACGAAGCCGGTGCGTTCATTGATCAGAACAAGGAGAAGCCTTTCTTCATCTACTTCGCCCTCAATACGCCGCACTATCCTTATCAAGGATCGCCCCAGTGGTTGGAGCACTACAAAGACCTTCCTTATCCCCGTAATCTCTACGCGGCCTTTCTCTCAACCACCGATGACCGGATTGGGACTCTCCTGAAGAAGGTTGACGACGCGGGCCTGACGAAGGACACCATTGTCATTTTTCAATCGGACCACGGAGCCTCGGAAGAAGTGCGGGCGCATAACGGCGGTGGGAGCGCCGGACCGCATCGTGGAGA
>PBTU01000131.1 GCA_002729295.1 Verrucomicrobiales bacterium
CGATTTCCAATTTTCACCCGACCCGGAAGCGAAATGAAATTATCACTCTTTCGGGTCATCACGGTCTTGAATCCCTTGCTTCGCAGCTTCCGGTCAACCCGCATCGCAGTGTCCAGTGCCAGCCATTTCTCGTATACCTTTCCGTAACTTCCGCCATTATCTCGGCCTCCGTGACCGGCATCAATGACAACGGTATTGAAACTACCGGCAGTGGCAATTGAGAGAGATCCGAGAAGAAGGACGAGAGAGGCGAACGGCGATTTCATTGATAATTCCTTTGGGACTCTTAATTTTTAAAAAAAACGAATAATTAAGTCAAACTTTATATGGAGGTTTTGGAAATTTATTGCCTCTCAGCTGATTATCGAGCCTCGGGCCGGTCTGTCGCTTTCCGAATCTTATTTCTGGCTGCTGCGGCTTTCACCGGGTCATAGGGGATGCCTCCCGACACTACAACCTGCCCATCCGCAAAGGAAACCAAACGGGGATCTCCACTGGAACCTACCTTGATATAATTGGGTTTATCCATCCTACCATCTTGATTCACAATGGCATGGACAAAAATAGTAGGGTTGCCCAGATACAATACATGGAGCTGGTTTTTACCGTCCAAAACACATTGCGGACGCTTAAACAAAAGCGCATCGCTGATTCGGAATGTTGAAATGGATCGCCCGGATAACGTATTCATCACCGATGCATAAATGGAGGTCTTCCTCCCGTCATTAAAAGTCAACACCCGGTATTCCCGCTTGGATGCCGGACTATCGGGCACACCAAAGGGCTGACGATACACTTCTATGCCCCCGGCCACGTTAAAATGAGCACTGTTGGAGGAATAGGTCATTGTGTCGATTCCGGACTGACGAATACTCGCGCTCACGGAATAGGAGTTCACTCTGCTAATTCCAAAGATTTGGTTCAAATTGACCCGCCTCTTAATTGCCTGGCCAGCCGGCAGGACAGCTTTTTGAAATACCGAATTGGTGAGTTTTGGGAGGGGTCTTCCTCCGCTGGTCCGCATTGAAAAATTGAGCCAGCTATGAGCAATCCCGCCCTTTTTCTCGCTGAATAACTCGAGTGCCCTACCGCTTCGGTTCGTGATTGTGACCACTGCATGGACAGGCTCGTGGGCCAGATATTGATTCCTCTCAATAGCCAGGTGAACATTTAATTGAGCCGATCCAACCAGGGAGCCCAATAGCAGGATAAGTGGTATTAGAATTGTTTTCATGGTCGCAGGTGGCTGCAGAGAAGCGGATCAAGAGTCGCAGATAAAGGAGAAAAGCTTTCCGATCCCTTCTATTGACACCCCAAATCAAGGCCTTTCTTGCTCAGAGCGTTGCTACCAGCAATGATTGTGCCGCGGGGAGAGATATTTGCACCGGGTCTTCCCGGTCCGGAATTTCCAGAGTCAGAGTGTCGGCTTCGAGATTTCTTTCGGTCAAACATACCGAAGTTCCAGGCTTCAATCCCAGACCAGCCAGCCATTGTAAAAAGGACGGCTGATCCTCCCTGACTCTCATCAAAATGTATGTCCCCGGTCCGCAGTCCGCCAAAGTCGAGGTGCCATCTGATTTTAAATCTCCTTCGGCATTTGGAATCGGTGCCCCGTGAGGGTCATGGCTGGGATGATCCAACATCTCGTCCATCCGCTCCAGCAAGCGATCTGAAATCACATGCTCCAGCACTTCGGCATCCTCATGCACCTCGGCCCAATCCAATTGCATGATTTCGACTAGGAAGGTCTCCACCAAACGATGCCTCCTCAGCACCTGCATCGCAGCCTTTCGACCATTCTCATTCAAGGCCACTCCCTTGCGTGGAGTGTATCGGACCAAGTCCTTTTTCAGGAGCTTGTTCATCATGGTGGTTGCCGTCCCCGGAGTCACCGAGAGCCTCTCGGCAACCTGTCCGATGGGGACAAGCTGGTCGCTGCCGTCCTTGATCTGAAGTGTCCAGATGGCCTTGAGGTAATTTTCGACAGTACTGGATGGCATGAGCAGAAGCGGAGTGACGAAACCTTATGGAGAGAACCAACGATGGCGAGGGCAAAGAATACCCACTAAATCAATTCCAAGAAAAAGCCCGGCGACTCAGGGAGCACACCGGGCTGTTAATTATTAACTGAAGTCGGTTTGCAGAGCGAAAACTCTTACAGGGACTTCTTGAGGGTAGAGGAAGGCTTGAAGCCAACAGACTTGGAGGCAGAAATCTGCATTGCTTCACCAGTCTTGGGGTTACGGCCCATACGAGCTGCGCGATTCTTCACCTCAAAAGTACCAAATCCAATGATCTGAACTTTCTGGTCACTTTTCACGCCTTCTTCAATCGATTCGAGGACCGCGGTCAACGCGTCTTCTGCAAGGCGCTTGGTTGCTTCACTACCGAGTTTCTTTTGTATTGCTTCAATGAGTTCTCCTTTATTCATAGCAAATGCGATTCTTCGCATCGAAATTAGTTTGTAAAGCTAAAATAACGCACCAATCCCTGTATTTATGGGGATTGACGCCCATCAATCTTCTAAAATGAACCGATTCAGCCCCGTCATTGACCCTCCCGGACATATTTCCATACCATCGCCTTATGATTACGGATGAGATCTTGCGAAAGGCAAAACAGACGCTTTTTTCGGTACATCCCACCCTTCCCCGGCGGGAATATCTCACCCAGGAGCTCGAAGACGCGAAAGCCGCAAACGCCCGTGGTTACTACCTTCCAGACGAAGATGAGCGCCTCCGGGAGGTCTATCGCACCTATCTCACTGCCCGGGCAGCGCTCTGGGAAATGATCGACGATCTAAGCCCACATTTGGGCGAAAAAGACTCACGAATCTTCGGTTTGTCCTTCTGCGCCGCTGCCGCGTTGATGCGGAGCGCCACTTTTCTCGTCAATTTAGCAAAAAATCGTCCCACGGTCTGGAAAAAGCTCGATGAAGCCGAACCTCGCTACGGCCTAAAGCGGAAGAGCTTCACCCGAATTTACAAAAATATCAGCTCCATTAGATGGATGTGGCGCTTTCAAGAGGCCTCCCGTTACTACGCAAAAAATCGCGACTCGATCCTCAACGATCTCCATGGTTCCGGCCTCTCAAAAGTTGCCGCTTGGCTAACATCCGAAGAAGAACATCTGGAGCATCGGCGTCGCGCCTTTCTAGAACGTCGGGTTGCGTATCGCATCCACTCGCTCCTACGCCGACACACTTCGGGCTACACCAAAGTCATGTTTCACCTCTTCCGTCTCAGCGGGAGCGCCGTGGCTGAATTACGACAGCCCTTCAAAAAAAATCACCGCGTTGGTAAGCGGGTAAAGCCCGACATTATTCGGAAAATCCAACCACTCCTCAAACCGGGCGACGTCATCGTGACCAGACATGATGATGCCATGAGCAACTTGTTCCTACCCGGCTTCTGGCCTCACGCCGCCCTCTTTCTCGGCGATTCCAAAACCCGAAAGCAAGATGCTCTCCCCGAGCACCCCATGGAATATGACATTCTGGAAGCCAAAAAAGACGGTGTCCTTTTTCGGCAACTCTCCGAAACACTCTCCGTTGACTCTTTCGTCGTGATTCGGCCGAATCTTTCCAACGACGACCTTGCCGAGGCCTTAACCAGAGCCTGCTCGCACGAGGGAAAACTTTACGACTTCATCTTCGACTTCCGAAAAACCGAACGGCTCGTCTGCACCGAAGTCGTCTACCGCGCCTACCACAGCGTGGGAGAAATAGAATTCCAACTTACCAAACGCAGTGGCCGACTCGCCCTCTCCGCGGAAGATCTCCTCGACCAAGCGATCACCAACAACAACTTCAAGGTCATCGCCATTTTTGGAGTGCAAAACTCAGGCCTTCTTTACGACGGCGAAGCCCGCACCTGCCTCCGCGAAAGCCTTCAAATTTCCTCCTCCTGACTCCCCACCCTTGCCCCCGCGCAATCCCCTGCTAGACTCCGGGTCATGTCCAGCCAGCTTGGCCAACTTTTCCGTATCTCGACTTTCGGTGAATCCCACGGTGGAGGTGTCGGCGTCGTCATCGACGGATGCCCGCCGCGAATCCCTCTCACCGAAGCCGATCTTCAAATCGATCTCGACCGTCGCCGCCCCGGCCAATCCGAGGTCACCACCCCGCGCGATGAGGCGGACCAGGCCGAAATCCTCTCCGGCACCTTCGAAGGACTCACCCTCGGAGCGCCCATCGCCATCCTTGTTCGCAACAAGGACCACCGCCCGGAGGCCTATTCCGAGATGGCCGAGAAATACCGGCCATCCCACGCCGACTATGCCTACGATGCCAAATTCGGCATTCGTAACTGGCAGGGAGGCGGACGTTCCTCAGCCCGCGAAACCATCGGCCGTGTCGCCGCAGCCGCCGTCGCCAAGAAAGTCATCAATCACCTTTGCCCCGGGATCGAAGCCCTCGCTTGGGTGAAAACCGTGCAAGACGTTTCCGCCGAGGTTGATCCCCTCTCCGTCACATCCGAAACCATCGAATCCAACATCGTCCGCACCGGAGATCCGGAAGCTGCCGAGCGAATGATCGAACGGATTAAAGAAATTCGCTCCCAAGGCAATTCCGTCGGCGGCACCATCGAAGCTGTCGTGCGTGGCTGCCCTCCGGGACTTGGCGAGCCCGTCTTTGATCGTCTCGAGGCAGACCTTGCCAAAGCGATGCTCTCCATTCCCGCGACCAAGGGGTTCGAAGTCGGCAGCGGATTTGGCGGCACCCTCCTCACCGGAGCAGAACACAACGATCACTTTTACATGGAAGGTGAAACAGTCCGCACCAAGACCAACCGCTCGGGCGGTGTGCAGGGTGGCATTTCAAACGGCGAACCCATTCTCTTCCGCGTGGCATTCAAACCCACCGCAACCATCATGTCATCGCAAGTCACCATTTCGAAAGATAACGAGAATACCGAACTCAAAGGCCGGGGCCGTCACGATGCCTGCGTCCTCCCCCGCGCTGTTCCCATTGTCGAGGCGATGACCAATCTCATCCTCTGCGACCACCTTTTGAGACATCGCGCTTTTTGCGAATAAACGTCTAATACCATGACTTTTGATTCCATCGGCGCCAGCGGGATGATCCTCATCACCCTCGCGGTCTTTGCCGTCCTTGGTTTTCTCAAAGTCCTCGCAAAATTATTCTTCAACCTGATCGCCCTCGGCATTGGCACAGTCGCCGGACTTTGGGGATACAACAACGGCTTTTCCCTGGCAGCCAAATTCATCGCGCAACCACAGCCCTGGATGCCTGTCGCCATTGGAGTCATTTGCTTCATTGGAGCCTTTTCCATCTTTCGATCCATCCTCAAATTTTTCTCAGGAAAAGGCGGAGAGGGCGGACAAGTTCGTTCCATGGGATTTGGTCTCCCTGGGATGATCTTCGGGCTCCTGGTCGGAGGTCTCATCGCCTACTGTCTCCTCACCGGCGTCCGCTACGCCGGCACTGTCGCTGAACTCGAACAATTTAAGGGCTACCTCGCGGGCAAAGTCGAAGAAGGAAGCAAGCAACCCGCCTTCACCAAGCTGAAAAACTGGATCGACAGCAGCTTGCTCGGCCAGTGGCATCAGAAAATCGACTTCGTGAACGACCCGGAACAAGAGGACGCCGCCAAACTCGCCATTGTCAAAGAGAACGAAAACAACCTCACCACTCTGCTTCCCCAAATTCCGCGCGCAGAAGTAATCGAAGAATTTCCTGTCGATCGATCGATTCAAGACTCCATCGATCAGGGCGATTACGGCGCGCTTTTAAAAAACCAAACTCTCCGCGAAAAGGCCAAGGGCCTCGATGACAACTCCAGGGAACTCATTCGCCGTCTCGAAGAAGAACTCGGCATCAAATCAACCCCTCCGTCACAATGAAGTGGCTCCTCATACCACTCTCGCCATCCGCCCCGAGTATCTCCTCGCGCAATACCTCGCTCCGGTAACTGCTTCGCCAGGGCGCTAATGACCGGAGCCATCTTTCGCAATTGCTCCTCCACTTTGGCAATCTCTTCTGCCGGATCTCTCGCCGAAAAGAAAAGAGAACTCGGGAAACAAATCCCAACTCTGATCAACCGCATCAACAATTCACATTGCCCCTACCATGGATGGAGCACCAATTTTAGAAAACCCGGACTATTCCGCAGCCCAATAAGCGGATGAACTTCTAATACTTTGCGGCGGGGTCTGATCGTGACCGGATGTCGCCGGAGATAATTTGAGAACCTGACCCAAGGGGCTCCGCCCCGGACGAGCTCCTCTGGTCCAAGGGCCCTCACCCCAATGCTCCCCAATCACGAGACACTCAAAAATGCTCAATCCACCATCCCGACCAAAGGAAAGCTTCCCGCGTATTTCACCTTCATACCCCATCTTTTCATCTCCCGATTTGATCGAAAATCCCCCCACTAACAGACCGTCGGAACTTACTTCGAGCTTCATCGTGTGAATTTCTTCCTTCCGCCACGACAAGGACTCGCCCCGCGTGTTATCCAAAAGGTGAAATCGCGCAATCCTTCTCGACAACTCCTTTGGAAACTCCCCTCCACCTTTTTTCACCAACTCAAGGAGATCCTTCACCTCGTCTTTCTTGAACCATAGATGATCAACCGCAGTCAAGGTCCCCATCTTCTTCTCAGGCAATGCCACATGCTGATCGCCCCTCTTCTCTAAAACCCGCGTATACACCTTGATCACCTGCACATCGTCGGGCAAGGTGCGAACATAGCGCTCATCGATTTTCCCCCGTTCGCGCACAACCGCACTCCGGGCCTCCCTGGGAAGTTCTTCCCACTTCTTCAAGGAGTCACGCATCATCTTCAAGCGCCGGTCCGGACCCCGATTGTTATTGTAACCCAACAAGGTTCCGCCGGGCGTAAAGACATAGTGCCCCTGCCTCGTTCCTCCGCTGGAGCGCGGGCCTTGATCTGCCACCTTTCGAAAGAACTCACCCTCGGAATCTTTCCTCCGTCGCTGATACCAATCATCGGCAGCCACCGGAATAAAGTCCTCCTTCAAGAGCTTCTGAACCTGGGGATTTGAAAAGACCAACAACCTGTCGATCACGCCATTATTTCAGACACAGCCCAGCGGATGCCCATCCATCTCCCAAAGATAAATCGGCTTCCCAGACTTTGCCGATTCCTTCCGCGCCTGCCAAAGGTCAATCCGCCAGTCGATCTCCAGCCACTTGCTCTCTTCCTTCGTCGGAAGAATTTCCTCCACCAACGCCTGGTCCCTGGCATTCCATTGCCCCAGCAGGGATCCCGCTCCCAAGATAAAAGCCAAAAGTGATTTCACTGATAGAAAGTAAGATAATATCTCCGCAAATCTTTCGCAAACGAGGAGGCTAAAACCTCCTACTTCAGCTCCACCATTCCCCCATCCCCGAGCGCCGATTCGAGCAAGGCATCCATCACTCGTTGCGTCAACAGACTGATCTCCGGCCAGTAAGAATCTCTCTCACCACTGAGAACAAGCTTCCCAAAATTCCGAAAGAGGAGCGTCTTTTGCGATTCGGCTTCTCCCGTCAGCTCAACCTCACGATTCAACGAACGCGTGGAAAAATTGCTCCCTTCCCCGACCTCTTCCTGACGCTCAATGGTGAACGCCGCCTTCTGGTTATCACATGGGAGCACAAAGTCATCCAAGGTGAGCGCACCTTTCGTCCCGGAAATCCGGCAGCTTTGCTCCAAGGTCGTATTGAATGAACAATGAAATGACGCCGTCCGGGAATTACTGAAGATGAGATCCCCGCGCAAATCCACCGGCACACCGTTTTTCTCTTCAAACAAGGTCGCGCGTACTCGCACCGGGAGATCGCCCTCACAACAACACAAGGACATTCTCACACAATACCACCCGAGATCACCAAGAGCACCCAATGGTTCCAGCTCAGAATTAACGCGAATGTTGTCCGCAAAATCATCTTCACCGAAGAAAGAGAAACAACTCTCAATTCTGCGTAATTTCCCCAACTCGTCTCCTTCCTTCACCACCTTAACAATCTCACTCAGGCGCGGGTTATGCATAAACATCACCCCGTCCATGAACTGCACCTGATTGGCCTCGCAGGCGGCAATCATCTCCTCGAGATCCGCCGCCTTGGGCGCGCAGGGCTTCTCACAAAGAACATGCTTCCCCGCCTCCGCAGCCCGGATCACCCAATCCTTCCGAAGACCCGTTGGCAATGGAATGTATACCGCATCTATTTCAGGATCCGCGAGGATTTCCTCATAACCCTCTACCGCCTC
>PBTU01000132.1 GCA_002729295.1 Verrucomicrobiales bacterium
CGCAGTATGATTTTCTCCGATTCCTCTTTGGGGACGTCACATCACATTTTACTCCAATTGGGCACTCTCACTGGCGCAGAACGCTTCAACGACATGGCCAACCTGATTGCCAAAGACCTCTCCCGCTTGGCGCAGACCTCCCCGGTCAATCATTCCGATTTCATCATTTCCTGCGCTCGGGGCGATTCCCCACTGGTCGCAATACTTCAGGGAAGAGAGTCCGCAGAGGGCAAAACACTTCTGAAAACCTTAAATTCTCCAAAATTTTCACCATATATCAGCATTCGAGGTGGCAATACCCCCACACTGCTCAAGGAACTCCCTCAAATCCCCGAGCTTTCCGAGAATGCCTCTGTTGCCCTCTTTCGCGATAACAAATTGCTCGGCTCGGCGACAAATCCCAAAGATCTCGACAGGCTCCTGAGTGCTGAAATCTCCAGAAAAGAATGATTGGATAGTTTTCTTTGCTTTGTAGCATGCCGAAACATGCGAAAGAACTTCCCTTGCCAACTGCTAATAATTTTTGCTCTGGCTACCTGCTCGGTGCAGGCAGACAAAATCACCCTCAAGAACGGTAAGGTCATCGAAGGAGAAGTTATCAGTGAAACTGACACCGAATACGTTATCTCAGTCGCCTATTCGAAATCCATTCGCACCAGAGAAACCTTCAAGAAGTCGGAAATTGCCGACATCCAAAAGGAAGCTCCCGATCTCAAGCCCTACGAGGCACTCAAGGACGTCCTTCCCACCCCAGATCGCCTGAGTGTTGTCGGTTACGAGCAATTGATCGAAAGCAGGGTGAAATCATTCCTCAACAGCTTTCCAAATTCAAAATACACCCGCGAAGTTAAGAAAATCCTCGCTACCCTAGAATCCGAACTCGCCAGAGCCAAGGCTGGAGACGTCAAACTTGATGGCGAATGGATCGACGCCGCGGAGTGGAATGCCAATGCCCTCGAACTGGATGCGCAAGTTCTGGTCAAGAGAATGAAGGCCTTCGCCGACAGAAAATCCTACCGCTCGGCACTCTTGATTTACGACAAGATCAACACCGAATTTCGCTCGGCCGATGCAGCCAATGACGCCTCTCAAACGGCCTTACAATTCCTCCCAAAATATTCGGCACAAATCAAAAAGCTCGAGGCCGAAGCTCCCGCAAAACTGGAGAAAAGAGAGAGGGCCCTCAAGGCAATGGCCGCCCGTGATTCCTCCCGGATGAAAAAAGCCTACGATGAAATCGAGGCCAAGCATCAGGCCGCCCTCGCGAAAGCAGAAGAGAGCCGCACCAAATGGCTTCCGGTCTCCGAGTTCGACTCCAGAACACTGCAAACCCTCGCCCGCAATATCGATGCCGAAATCAGCAACATTCAACGGGGAGGCACAAGAACGTCGAACCAGACTTCAACCAGTGCCGTCTATCGCAACGCATGGCAAGCGGCTGGCAAAGGGAACACCAATGAAGTTAAAAGACTTCAAAGCACCCTTCGCTCCCGGAAGATCAACAACAAATACCTCCAACTCATCTCTGAGCATCTTGCCGCAAACCCGGCCAAGGAAGAAGACCCCGGCCCCAGTCTGGAAGAACAACGGATTGCGGAGGCAGCCGAAGCTAGAGAGGCCAAAGCCAAAGCCATCGCTGATAGAAGAGCTGCCGAAGAAGAAAAACGCGCAAGACGGCTCAGAGAACGTGAAGAGCAGGAAGGCGCAAATGATACCGGGGAGGAAGAAGAATCAGAATCATCCTTCCTGCCCATTCTCATCGCCGTCGTCCTACTGACTCTCCTCATCGCCTTCCTCGTCATGAAGCGGAAGCAGTCCGAGGAATAAAATTATCCACTATGAGCGAACGCAGCGCATCCCAGGAAAGAAGTACCGCTGAGACCAACATCAAACTCAGCCTAAACCTGGACGGAGAAGGGAACTCCCGGATCAACACCGGAATCCCCTTCTTCGACCACATGCTCACTCTTTTCTCCCGACACTCGCTGATTGATCTGGAAGTCGAGGTCAATGGTGATGTCGACGTCGATTTCCACCACACCGTGGAAGATACCGGCATCGTTATCGGCGAATGCCTCCGGGAAGCCTTGGGCGACAAGTCGGGCATTCGACGCTATGGCCACGCCTACGTCCCCATGGATGAAACCCTAAGCCGGACCGTCATCGACCTCAGCAATCGCCCGCAACTGGAATTCAACGCTCCGGCTACTACGCCCGACGCCCAGAACTTCCCCTTCACTCTCGTCGAAGAATTCTGCCGAGCTCTCGTCGCGAATCTGCGCTGCAATCTCCACATCGAACTCCTTTACGGAAGAGACGGTCACCACATCGCCGAGTCCATCTTCAAATCGCTGGCCCGCGCCCTGCGCACCGCGTCTGAAAAAGATCCGCGCATGAAGGGCATCCCTTCGACCAAGGAAGTCTTATAAGACAATGAAACTTGGAATGATCGACTACGGGAGGGGGAACCTCCGCAGTGTCATAAACGCCTGCCGTGCTCTCGGGCACGATCCTACCCTCGTCACCACTCCCGAGGGACTGGATGGGCTGACCCACCTCATTTTCCCCGGACAGGGCGCCTTCGGTGACTGCATGGACAGCCTGAATCGCCTCGGCCTCGCCGGTCCGCTCCGCGGCTGGATCGAAGCAGGAAAACCCTATTTCGGCATTTGCGTTGGCTTCCAACTCCTATTCGAAAGCAGCGAGGAATGTCCTGGCACCGACGGCCTCGGCGTCTTCAAAGGTCACGTCAAACGCTTCACCAGCCACGACATCAAAATCCCGCATATGGGATGGAATTCCGTCGAATTGAAGAAATCAAATCCCCCCTTTTGGGAGGGCTTCGAAGGAGAACCCTACTTTTACTTCGTCCACTCCTACTACCCCAATGGTGTCGATGCCGAAGTCGTCGCTGCCACCTGCGCCTACGGACAAGAAACTTTCTGCGCTGGTATCGAGCGCGGAGCCCTTCTCGCAGTGCAATACCACCCCGAGAAGAGTCAGCACGCGGGCCTGCAGCTACTGGGGAATTTCCTCGAAGCTTAAAGTTGAGAAATCACTCATTGGGAAATTCCAAAAGAGCTCTGGAAACCATCGACGAGGCCAAACCGATTTCCTTTCGAACTTCTCGGTTCTTGTCCAGCCTCCGATTTTCGAGAGAGATAGGAATCAGCCATTTGCCAAAGCCTTCATCACATAGGCTGACGGACGGAAGTTCTCAATCACGACTTCAGTGCGATCATCCCAGATCATACGCACTTCCTTCACATTGAAATTAGGTGTCTTGTGTGGAGCGAAGAGGATATCATCGTGCGAGCTGTTCTCGTGCTTCTTGAACATACCCGGGACAATGTCGCCTCCAAGATGATCATCGCGCCCCGTCGCAAGGTGACAGGTGCCCAGCACCTTCTCATCCTGAATATCCTGATAGGAAACTGGCAGGACTTGGGTTCCGAATCCAAGCTCTCCCAGCGTTCCGGTCATCGGATCATCGGCAAGACGCGCATTGTGTTCATCGATTGTGGACTGATTTCCCTCGATCAGCGTGGAGCGCACGACATCGCGATTCTCCACGTCTAAAACACCCAAGGTTCCGTCCTCATACTTCATCGGAAACTTCCCACGGGCATCCCGTGGCACAAAATAGACCTCCCCCGCTGGGAGGTTGGCGATATCCGGACTCGTCCCACGACACAAGCCGTGCGACTTCTGTGCATCTTGCCCCCCCAAATCTAACGAAGCGGTGAGAATCGTGCCGTCCTCCAACTCAAAATCAATCTCCACCTCATTCGCATTGGTCAAAGCCTTGCGTATCTTCTCGGCATCCGCCGAAACCTCCTGATAATCAACTGCCAATCCGGAGTTGAGAATGACATCATTCATCCCATGCATTGTGGCGCCACGGAAATTAAACTTCTTGCATTTCTCCGTTAGAGGAGCGGTCGCGGACCAAGTTGAGACGCACAGCAAAATATCGTAATCCGGGTAGATATCACGATCCAGGGAAAGCTCATTCCCGTCCGCATCCCAAACCTCATCGGCCAAATCCAAATTAGATCCATAGGTGTAGCGATAGGCAAACATCTCGCCTCCCGTCATTCCCAAGTCCTCTAGAACTCCGCCCTGTAGCCTCTCGTAAAAATAATCGTAGGCATTGTTTTGCACCTCGAACTGCTCCTGACCACGGAAGGCATAGTCCTTCATCCACTCCACCGGATTTTCAAAATCCACTAGGATACAAACCTTACACCCTTGTGTCGGCGCAAATACAGTTTCTAGCAAGCGCCTTAGATCAAAGGCGGGGAAATCACGTTTCTCAGGGTTCAGAAGAATTTCTTTTTGAAGGTAAGACGGCAGGCAGGCAGGTGCGGAAATCATGTTACAATCAATCTAATGGGGAGCCATTTTCACGCAAGCGGTCTTTTCTTCCGAATTCACTCCGCTCGTAAGATCCGCGCCGCGTCCTTGGCAAAGTAAGTCAAAATAATATTAGCTCCCGCCCTCTTGATCCCTATCAGGCTTTCCATCATGACGGCTTCTTCATTCAACCAACCATCGGCCGAGGCACTCTTGATCATGAGATACTCCCCGCTCACTTGATACGCCGCCACCGGCAAGGTGGTGTGCTCCCGCAACTCGGAAATGACATCGAGATACGGACCGGCAGGTTTCACCATCACGATGTCCGCGCCTTCCTCTTCATCGAGAAGAAGTTCCCTTACCGCCTCCCGCTTGTTGGCTGGATCCATTTGGTAGGTCTTTTTGTCCCCCGCTTTAGGAGCTGATCCCAGAGCCCCTCGAAACGGACCGTAAAATGCCGAAGCATACTTCGCGGTATAACTGCAAATCGAAATCTTCTCATACCCTGCTTCGTCAAGGGCCTCCCGTAAGGCTGCCACCCGGCCATCCATCATGTCGCTTGGCGCTACGATATCAACCCCTGCCTCGGCATGACAAACTGCCTGTTGACACAAAACAGCGATCGTCTCGTCATTCAATATTTCACCGTTTTCCACCAATCCGTCGTGCCCGTCTTCGTTATAGGGGTCGAGCGCGATGTCCGTCATCACAATCAATTCCGGATGCGCTGCTTTGAGAGCTTTGATCGCTCTCGGAACCAAACCTTCCGGATTATAGCATTCCTCGGCTCCTTTCGTCTTCAATCCCTCTTCAATCGCCGGAAACAATACTATCGAGGAAATCCCGAGCGCCAAGGCCTCTCCGGCTTCCTTCAGCAAGCCCTCAAGGGACCAACACGTGCATCCCGGCATCGATTCAATTGCCTCGTCCACCTCCCTATCATGAAGAAATAAGGGCAGGACAAAGTCCTCCGGGCTTAGCAAGGTTTCGCAAACCAAAGCTCTCACTCCGGCTGATTTTCGGTTTCGGCGGGCTCTAATCGGTAAATCCACCCCGAAAGAGTAATTTCGAATTTCGAAATTCCGATTCCTAAATTAGGCTCCGCCCGTGGCCCACACCCCATTTAGCGATCTCCTGCAGCAAGACCTCTCCCGCCTTGAGGAAAATTTGCGAGATCTCATCTCGCCTCACATTAAGGCCAAGGACCATCTCAGCCTGCTCAATCTGGCTTGCGGCCGAGGCGACGAAACGGGTGTTCTAGCCAAAATCCTCGCTGAAAAATCAAATTCAGCCCACTTGCAAGGGCTTGATATTCGCGCCTCCGAAATCGATCAGGCCAACTCGCGCTGGAAAAAACACCTCGGAAGGAAAACCGAAGCAGACTTCATCGTCCATCGAGGCGATAAACTCCTGGACCTCGCCGAGGCAGGCAGCCCCGATATCGCCTTCCTCCGCCACCAAAATTTCTGGAACGAAAAACCGGTTTGGACCCGCATATTTGACCAAGCCTTGCAACGTCTTAACGAAGACGGACACCTCATCATCACCTCTTACTTCGACAAGGAACACGAACTGGCCGTAAAAGCTCTCACCAAACTCGGAGCCATTCAAGTTGGATCCATCGAGAACGATCACTCCCGCGCCTTGAGTGACGCTCCAGGAAAATCGGTCGACAAACACCTCGCGATCTTTCGCAAGGCCTAAGGAGCCAGCGGCTCATCTGTATCGACTAAAGGCTTCTCGCTTTTCACGAAGAAGCTCACCTGCTCAAGCTCCAAAGCCAGATCCACGCTATTGACGGTCACGGATTCCGGCACTTGCAAAACAGTTGGCGAAAAACTTAACAAGCCCTGCACACCCGCATCGACCAATTCATTAGTCACCTCCTGAGAGTGTTCAACCGGAACAGTGAGGATGGCCAGCTTCACATCGTTCTCGATCACGAATTTACGCACCGTATCGACATGATACACCGGCACGCTGATTCCCCGTTTTTTCACGGCATCTGGAAGAGCATCGAAAGCGGCCACCACTTCGAACCCCTCTTTTTGGAATCCCTTGTATCGAAGGAGCGCTACTCCCAGATTTCCCGCGCCGACCAAAATTACCGGCTGCAATTGCTCCCGGCCCAAAACCTCTCGTATCGCTTCAATCAATTCCTGCACTGAATATCCCAAGCCCCGAGTTCCAAATTGCCCAAGATAAGTGAGATCACGCCTCAATTGCGAAGGATTCACTCCGGCCGCTTTGGCCAGTGCCGATGAACTCACGGTTTCAATATTATTCTCAGCCAAGCGACTAAGACAGCGATGATAAATCGAAAGCCGATAAATTGTTTTTCCGGGAATTGCTGACTTATCCACGCCTCTACGATCAATGGTGAGCGATGGGATGTCAAGAGAGGCTCTTGAGCGCGAAATCGCTCGTATTTTCCCGTATCTCACGCTTTTCTCCCCCGCCATGTTCGATTTCTAGGACTAGTTGGGAGTCTTTATCTTTGCCGTTTCCGGCGCCCTCGCCGAACGCGCGAAAGGAATGAATTACTTCGGCATGTTCGTCGTTGGCTTAATTACCGGAACGGGCGGCGGCACTTTGCGCAGCGTCCTCATCGGCGGCACCTTCGGCGGAATCCTTCGCTACCTCCTGCGTATGGAAGTCCCGCTCATTTTTCGAAGGGAAATATACGCCACTGCAGCCATTGCCACCGCGACTTTATCCATCGCGACGATCCGGATTCTCGCCATTCGCTATTCGCTATTCGCTCAATCTTTCCAAGAGTTGACAAACCCCCTCCCTTCCTTCAAAGAACTTAAGCCATGTTGCTTGGTCGCCTTGCCCTTCTCCTCGCGCTCTTCTCATTGAGCGGGATGGACAGGGCATTTGTGCAAGGCTACGCTTGGTTCACCATGATTCAGGATCGCTCGACCGAAATGGGAGTCGAGGCCGCCATTCAGGAAACTCTGTCGGGTGAACATCCCTGCCAGATCTGCGAAGCCATCGTGGAAAATCCCTATCGATCCGCGGGAGATTCCCCACTCCGTGAAAGTTGTGAGAACTTCGTCAAACTTTACTCGCCCTGGCTCGCCACAAATAATTTGAAAGCCACCCCTCCAAACGGCATCGGACAACTTATACCTATGGCCGTTTCGGAAAAACGCTCGATCTACATTGAACTCCCCACGCCACCACCGCGTTGGGTCTGAGTGAACCTACCCTCCTCCCCTCGTGCTCGGACCGCCCAGATGGCAGTTCTGATTCTTTTTTCTTCGTCGTCGCTCGTGTTGACGACCAACCATTTATTTATTCAATGAATTTCAAATCTACTTTTATCATGCTGGCTGCCGCGCCTCTCGCGCTTGCAGAATATCGTCCCGACGCCTTCGCCCCGATCGGAGTGATGGGGGAACACCTCCACGCCAAGGATCAATTCATGGCCTCCTACCGCTACATGAACATGCGCATGGAGCAGAACTTCGTCGGCACAGGCTCCGTCTCCGATGGCAGCGTCCTCGCTGATTTCATGGTCGCTCCCGCCGACATGGACATGGAGATGCACATGGTCGGCTTCATGTATGCGCCTACCGACAAGTTCACCCTGATGGCCATGGTTAATATCGTGGAGCTTTCCATGAATCACCACCGCAGGGACGGGCTGGAATTCAAGACCAAATCCTCCGGGATTGGCGATAGTTCGATCAACGCTCTGCTTGGCCTGTGGGAAGACAACGGCGGATCACTCCACGCGGGACTGGGTATTCTCCTGCCCACCGCCGAGGTCGACGAACAGGACTTCATTCCCGGCCCCGGAGAAACCCGCCTCCCCTATCCGATGCAACTCGGTTCCGGAAGTTGGGGAATTGCTCCTTCACTCACCTTCAAACAACATCACGGAAATTGGTCCTTCGGCGCCCAAACCAGCGCCAAGATCTTTCTTGATGACAACGACGAAGGATACCGTCTCGGAAACAAATTCGAATTCACCACTTGGGCTGCCGCTCCAATCAACGAGCAGTTTTCCGTTTCGATCCGCTCAACCTTTTCAGGCTGGGGCAACATTAATGGAGAGGACAACGATCTGCTTTCACTACCGGTTCCCACGGCTGATCCCAACCTCCGCGGAGGCTCCAAACTAGACCTCTCGCTGGGCCTTAATTTCTTCGAATCCGGCACCAAAACCAGCGCCGGCCTGGAAATTGGCAAAACGATCTGGCAGGACCTCGACGGCCCCCAACTTGGGTCCGACTACTGGATTACCGCTGGAATCCGTTTCTCCTGGTAAACTTTACCTCTAATCAAACAAGGGCGATCTAATCAAGAAGGTCGCCCTTGTTTCTTGCCTACATTTCGAGAAGCATCCGCGAAGGATTCTCAAGACAATCCTTGATGCGAATGAGAAAGGTGACGGCCTCCTTGCCATCGACCAGACGATGGTCGTAGCTCATTGCGAGATACATCATGGGACGGATGACCACTTCTCCATTAATCGCCATCGGACGTTGCTGGATGGTATGCATTCCGAGGATGCCACTTTGAGGAGGATTCAGAATCGGCGTACTGAGGAGCGAGCCATAGACCCCGCCATTGGAGACGGTGAAGACACCGCCGGAGAGATCCTCGAAGTCGATTCTTCCTTCCTTGGCTTTCGTCGCGTAATCGAGAATATCCTGCTCCACTTGCGCGAAGCTCTTGCTATCACAGTCACGCAACACGGGAACGATCAGCCCCTTATCGGTGCCAATGGCTACTCCGACGTCGTAAAAATGATTTTCGATGATGTCCGTCCCGTCAATACGAGCATTGATCGATGGCACGTCCTTGAGTGCCTGCACCACCGCTTTCACAAAGAATGACATGAAGCCGAGTTTCACGCCATGCTTGGCGATGAAATCTTCCTGCACCGACTTACGAAGCTTCATCACCTCAGTCATATCGACTTCATTAAAGGTCGTTAAAATTGCCGCAGTCTGCTGGGCATTAACAAGATGCGACGCAATCTTGCGACGTAAAGGAGACATCTTCTTTCGAGAGACCCGGCTATCTTTATTAACCGGAGGGCTGGGCTGGGCTGGCTTGGGTGCTGCCACCGGCTTCGGGGCCTCAGCTACCGGGGCTTCGTCTACCGAGGCTTCGTCTTCAACAGACTCCGGAGTTGTCACCGTCGGAGC
>PBTU01000133.1 GCA_002729295.1 Verrucomicrobiales bacterium
AGCGTTGGGTTTTTTGGGTCTTGTTCCCCTGGCCAAGGATGCGCTGTTCGGTGGGTTCACCAAGGACGGCGGTGAGATTTTTAGCGATGGTGCGGGTGTCGAAGATCATCGCTCCGTTCAAG
Source organism: Verrucomicrobiales bacterium (assembly GCA_002729295.1). GTDB lineage: Bacteria > Verrucomicrobiota > Verrucomicrobiia > Verrucomicrobiales > Akkermansiaceae > SW10. The sequence continues at coordinate 123 of PBTU01000133.1, forward strand.
GTGTTGCGATCGATGCTTCTGCCATTTTCTTTGAAGTGATCCTCGCCGGACCCGACGGTGCTCAGGCTGTCACCCTTATTGGAATAGATGAGGGAAAAAGATTCCGCTTTTCCGGTTTCATTGCCGTAGGCCACCACGGTTTTGGGTTGAGCACCGGCGAATTTGTATCCGGGCCGGGTGTAGAGGCGGTAGCTGCTGGTGAAAGGCGTGGATGATTCGAGGGGCCACTTGAGTCGTCTGGCAATGTTGGAGACGGGTTCATTCCAGAGGTTGCCGGTCTTTGAGAAAAGCTGGTGGCCAAGAGCCTTGTTGATTGGGGCGAGGTTTTTAGAGACTTCGATTTGATATTCCTGCCAGAGTTTTTTGAGTTGGACTCGTGAATCGGCCGAGAGATAGGCGAGAGGGGTGGCGAACTCCTTGCCGTCGGATCGGCGTAGGAGGGCCGTGCTATTTTCAAGATTGATGAGTTCAGCACGCAGCTGGTCTCCGCTGTCGCTGGAGATGTCGAGCATGACCTTCTTTCCGTAGGCGGAGATTATTAAGAGGCCGATGAGAGAAATCGTGCGAAAGTTCATTATAGGGGCAAGCGAAACAGATCAGAAGATCGTCCCGTAGTGAATGAAAATTGTGAGATTTGAGGATGTGAGGAGCCCCGAATCATGTCACGAAGATTTTCAGGGCATCTGCGGAGGTGACTTCGCCGTTTTTAAGGCCGGGGTCGATTTGGGAGAGGCCAAGCGGGGGAGGCCCATGAATCGAGCTTTCTATTTTTTCGGCCCGATGAGTTCGATGTAGTTGCCGTCGGGGTCGTGGAAGACGGCGATGAAGTTTCCGCCTCCGAGATCGGTGGGAGTTTTTCCGAGGAGCTTCACCTTTGCCGCTTTGAGCTTCTCGACAGATTTGTTCATGTCAGTGACGAAGAGAGTGAGGTATGAAATACCGATAGAGGAGTGGATGAATTTTTGATCCTGCATTTTTCCCGGAGCCTTTGGAAATGCCATGAGCTTGAACTTGGTTTTTGGTCCCTTGGCTTTCGGATTGAGGACGAAGACGCGGATTGTCGCGGGTTGGTTGTCGGTAAGACCGAGCCCGGCTGCTTTCTCGGCGGGGACGCTGAAGCTTTTGACCTCGGTCAGGCCGAGGGTTTCGGTGTAGAATTTGGCGGATTGTTCGAGGTCTTTCACCACGATGCCGATATCGGCGGTGGCAGCGGAGAAGACAGGAGTGTCATTCTGGGCGAGGCCTAAGGTAGAGAGAGTGAGTGAAGCGGCGAGAATACGTAGTCTTGGCGTCATTGAGCGAGCGTAGTAGGAGGCTGGACGAGATCAAGGATCTTTCTGGAAGGCCGGGGCCTGAGTTGCGTATAGTCCTGCCAATATGAAACGCCTCTCTCTCGTTATCCCGCTTCTTCTGGCTTTGGCCTGTCCTTTCTTTCTCTCCGCTAAGAAGGAAGATCCAAAGAAGATCGTCTTTATCGCGGGCAGCCGAAGTCACGCTTCGGGCGAGCACGAATTCCGGGCCGGTTGCATGTTGCTGGCGAAAGCGCTCAATGAGCAGAGTGGCTTGAATGTCGAAGCCGTCGTGGTGGACAAGAATTGGAAGAACGACAAATCAGTTCTCGATGATGCCGATGCTATCGTGATTTTTGCGGATGGAACCAGCGGGATTGCCGGTGAGTGGGAATACCTCGATGGATTGGCCAAGAGGGGCGTGGGGTTCACTTTTATGCACTATGCGGTTCATCCGAGTGCGAAGGAGGGGAAAAAGTATTACCAGCCGTGGATCGGCGGAGCGATGGAGTCAGGTTGGTCTGTCAATCCGCATTGGGTGGCTGACATGAAGGTGATGCAAGGTCACGAGATTTCCAAGGGAGTGCCGAATGTCCTGACTTGCCTCGATGAATTCTATTACAATATGCGCTTCGTGGATGATCGCAAGAGTGTGCACAACTTCGTGACGGCCACGCCGACTCGCGATAACATGGCTCGCTATATCAACCTGTGGAATCAACATGGCGTCGATGGTTTGAATAAAGAGCAAACGCTCATGTGGGGCTACGAGCGCCCTGATGGCAAAGGTCGTGGCGTTGGATTTACCGGTGGTCACTATCACCACGGTTGGGCCCTCGATGGTTACCGGACAGTAGTGCTGAATGCCATTGCCTGGACTGCGGGGATCAAGGTGCCGGAAGACGGTTTGAAATCAAAGTCACTGACGGAAGACGATCTCAATGCGAATTTGGATGACTACGGAAAGAAGCAAAAACGTCTGAAGCTCCCGAATGTGGAGGATTGGAAAAAAATGCCGCCGGCCAAGGTGAATGAAGGACGCGAAGCAGGATTCAAGAACGAAGCTGAGCCGAAGAAAAAAGCTTCGCAGTCAGGCTCAAAAAAAAGTAGAGGGTGAATGGATTTACCAAAGTCCGCTGATAAAAAGCGGCGGGAAGGTGAAGTTGGCGGAGATCGATCTTCCGCTTAAAAAACGAGATCTCTATTTGGTGGTATCCTATTGTCGGTCGATTTGAAAAGCGGCGGCGAAGTGCAAGGCCGGGTTTTGAGTAAGTTGAATCCGGTCATTGTTCAGTCTCAGGGTGGGCTGGTGCAGATGATTCCTGCCGACAAGGTTGAGAAAGGGTGCAACATGAAACATTCGCTGATGCTTTCGGTCGATCAATTGGGACAGAGCGCCCAAGATTTGGCTGACCTGACCTCGTATCTTGAAACCTTGAAGTGATCTTGTTTTGACGAATGGGGAGCGGCGGGTTTGTATGCCTCCTATGGTTCATTTGATATTAGTGGGGCTTTTGCTCCCTGGTCCGCTATGGGCGCAAGGTCTTTCCGCGCTTCCTGACGGCAAGGCTCCGAATGACTCCCGTTTGGAGGCTCCGGTGACGCTTCACGATTACCATCCCTTTCGTCCGGTTGCTTCCAAAGAAGAATGGAAGGGACGTCAGGAGGAAATCGTGCGTCGGATTGCGATAAGTTGTGGCTTGTGGCCACAGCCGACCAAGACGCCGCTCAATGCCGTCATTCACAAAAAGATTGATCAAGGGGACTATACTGTTGAAGCAGTGTTATTTGAATCGATGCCGGGTCATTATGTGACAGGGAGTTTGTATCGTCCCGCCGGTGAGTCCCTGAAGATCGGGGTGAAGAATGGTAATCGTCCCGGTGTGCTCTGCGCACATGGGCATTGGCACGATGCCCGCTACGCGTACGAATCCGATGACCATGCGAAGCGAGAAATCGCGATTGGAGCCGAGCGTTTTTTGAATGGAGGTAAATCTGTTCATCAGGCGCGTTGTGTTCAGTTGGCGCGGATGGGGTGTGTTGTTTTCTTTTACGACATGCTTGGCAATGCCGACTCGATGCAGTTTCCCGAACACCGCCGTGGGCCTCGTCCCGAAACCAATGGCGAGAAGATGGGCGAGTGGGGCTTTGTCTCAAAAAATGCCTCGGCGCGATTACAGACGAACTTTGGATTGCAGACCTGGAACAGCATACGCTCACTGGATTTTATTTTGAGTCTCGCTGGCGTTGATGCAAATCGGATTCTCGTGACCGGTGCGAGTGGTGGAGCCACTCAGACAATGATGGTAAGCGCCTTGGACGAGCGAGTGACGGCGTCCTTTCCTTGCGTCATGGTTTCGACCGCGATGCAAGGCGGTTGCACTTGTGAGAACGGGCACTACTTGCGAATAGGGCAGGGGAATATCGATATCGCGGCGGCTGTTGCTCCTCGTCCCTTGGGATTAACGGCTGCTGACGACTGGACAATTGACTTGAAAGAAAAGGGGCACCCGGATTTGGAAAAACTCTACCAGATGATCGGGGCGAGGGGAAACTACGAGGCGCATTTCGATATTCATTTCAAGCACAACTACAATCACGTTTCGCGGACGCATCTTTATCAGTTCGTGAACCGGCACTTTGGCCTGGGATTAAAATCGCCGGTTCTGGAGCGTGATTTCAATTTACTGGAAAAGAAGGAGCTTTCGGTTTTCAACGACAAGCATCCAGCTCCATCGGGTGATCAGACAGGTGTGCCTCATGAGAAGGCCTTGAACCGCTGGTGGGCCGAGGATTCGGATAAGCAGATCAACGCTTTGTTAAATCCCAAAACGGAAGAGGAGTTTGCTAAGACCAAGGATGCGATTGGGGGGGCGCTCGATGTCATGATTGGACGAAAACTTCCGGCCAAAGGAGAGGCGAACTATGAATTGGTCAGCAAAGAGGCTCGTGATGGTTTTATGGAACTCTGCGGGCTTGTTCAAAACACAAAGCATGGCGAAGAAATCCCCGCATCGTTTTTGTATCCACTGGGGAATTGGCAAGGACACGTTGTTATCTGGTTGTCTCCGGATGGAAAGAGCGGGATTTTCAAAAAGGGAGCGGAGCCGAAAGACGATGTGCGTAAACTTCTCGAAAGTGGAATCGCCGTGATGGGTTTGGATCTGTATGGCCAGGGCGACTTCTTGAATGCGGAGAGTTTGGCCAAATCCAAGGGAGCCAATCCCGGACTAATCTATTCAAAAAATCAGAATGTAAAATTGTCCGCCGATAGCTGGCAACGATCTCCGGTTTACTACTATGGCTACAACCACAGCACCTTTGCTCGTCGCGTTCATGATGTGCTGACTGCGGTGGCATTCGCGCGGCACAGCGAAAACTATGACGTAAAAAAAATCTCACTGAGCGCTCCGAAGGGCGCCGGGCATTGGGCGGCGGCGGCTCGGGCCGTGGTCGGAGGAGAGGTGATTCAAAAAGCGTGGATCGATACGAGTGGATTTAGTTTCGCCAATCTGAAAAACCACTGGGACGCCAATTTCCTTCCAGGCGCGGTGAAGTATGGTGATATCGCCGGTCTTCTCACCCTGAATGCGCCCTTCGACACTGCTTTGATCGATAAAGAGGTGCTAACCGAATCGCTAAAGAAATTAGCAGCTAAAACAGGAGGTAAGATTTCCCGAGGGAAAGACCTTGCGGCCTATTTCTTGAGGTGATGATCGGCGAAGTTCATGAACTGAGTCCAGTCGAACGTTTCAATAGAGTGGCCACCGTTGCGGATGTGGTAACCGACGTCTGACTTAATGATGGCTTTACCGACTGGCGGGGATTCTTCGGATTCAAGGCCCTTTTTTCCGAGGAGTTTGTAAACTGGGCTGGCGTGGTAGGCGGAAAGGTATTCTCCTCTGCCGTCTGCCCAGGTGTCTCCGACAGCGCTGTGAACGTAGACGGGGCGTGGAGCGATGCATGCGAGGAGCATGTGTTGATCGACGGGAAGGTCGTCTTCGTTGTTGACGAATTTCCAGGCATTGCGACAAAGCCAGTAGGGGAATCGGGTGACCATTTTTCCGAGGGTTTCGCCTGATTTACGTCGCCACAGAGCGGCCCCGGCGCAACCGGATTGGGCAGAGATAGCGAGAGCGAAACGTCGGTCTTGGGCAGCAGTCCAGAGAGTTGCCTTACCCATCTTGGAATGCCCCATGATTGCGACATGTTTTGCGTTGATGTCTTTGTCTGTCTCAAGGTAGTCCATCGCCCGTGAGGCGCCCCAGGCCACTGTGGAGAGAACGCCCCATTCAGATGCTTTCGGGAAACTCTGACCCTTAGGGTAAAAGAGCTTGTGAATGCCTTTCAGGAATTCCACCTCATTGTGCCTCACGAGATCTTGTTGGTAGACTGCGATAAAGCCGTAACCGCGCTTGAAGAATTCTCCAATGGGCCATCCGTTTTTGAAGTAATTCTTTTTGAGAAAGTGAATATCGAAATCGTTTCCATGAGTGCTGCTGAAGCTATGTTTCATGAACGCAGGGACGGGTTTATCGACATTGTCGGGAACGAAGATCAGGATGAGCATGTCAACCCTACCTCTCTCATTTTCGAATCTGATGCGGACATCTTTGCGGGTGCCTTTTCCACCGAGAAAGTTCTTGTCCTCTTTGAGAACCTTGAAGCTCGTTTTGATAGGCGAGGATGGTTTTGGAACGGTTCCGTAAACCAAATTCCCAAAGAGGGACATGATTTGGGGACGCCGAATGTTGAACCATTCATCGGGTGTCGTGATGGGCTTGCCTTCTGAAGAAGTTAAGAGAGGGGGGAGGTCGTAGGCCGGAATATTTTTTTCGTCGTAGTTGACGTCTTTGTCGAGTTCCTTGGGCTCTTTTGCCTCAAGAGTGCAAATTGAGGCGATGCACAGAAGGAGCGATAGGATGGAGTTCATCGGGCGCCACTATTTGGATGAAATTGTGTAGATCCTGTGGTCGTGCGACAGGATGAGTATTTCACCTGAGGCGTCTAGGACAAAAGCGGTGGGACGGAACTTGGCCATCTTTTCGGGACGGATGAAGATCTTGGTGTTCTTGGGCTTTTGTCCCCCCTGATAGTCAAGGGCCCAGATCGTTCCAAATCCCCAATCGGCGTAGATGTATTGTCCCTTTAGGCCGGGAACTGCTTTGCCGTGATAGTGGTACCCGCCGGTGATTGAAATACCGTCTTGGCGGCCATATTCAAAGATGGGATCGATGAATGTGGACTCTTCTGGCGGGTCATCCTGACGAATGGTTTTGGCGTGAGTTCCTTCCATGAAGGACCAGCCGTAGTTGCCGCCTTTTTTGATGATGTCGATTTCTTCGTAATGTCCCTGTCCCACATCGGCGCACCAGAGTTCTTTGGTTTTGGGATGGAAGGAAAGTCCCCAGGGATTACGAAGTCCAAGGGCGAAGATTTCCGGATGCCAGCCTGGCTTGCCGAGAAAGGGGTTGTCTTTGGGGAGTCCGTAAGGGCGGTTACCACTGCGTGAGTCGGGATCAATACGGAGGATCTTACCGTTGTAGGCGAAGGTGTTTTGCGCGAGGCGTTGCACGTCGTTGCTTTTTCCTCCATCGCCGATCGCAATGTAAAGTAATCCGTCAGGCCCGAAGAGAATGTTGCCGGAATTGTGGTTCCAGTATGGTTGCGGGATTCGAAGAAGAACGCGTTCGGTGGAGGGGTCGGCTTTTGATGGATCATTCGCTGAGGCCTGCATTTCGCTCAGTAAGGTGTGCTTGGGCTCCTGAAGGGTGTAGTAGATGTAGAATTTTCGGTTCTTGGCAAAGTTAGGATGGAAGGCGAGTCCGAGAAGGCCTTCTTCGAATTGCTTGTCGATGAGAGGGCGCGAGGTTAGGTCGAGAAAGGTGACTTCTTTTGAAGAGCTGCGATCCTTTGGCAGAATCGTGATTTTTCCAAACTGCTGAACTAGAAAGAGTCGGTCAGAGCCATCGGGCGGAATGGCGAGGTCGACCGGGAGCTTGAGTTTCTGGTTTTCGAAAGTCTGCGTGAGTTTGATCTGCGGAGCTGCCGTAGCAAGGAGTGATACTGAGAAGAAAAGCGCGAGGATTGGTCTCATGGTGCTATTCAAGAGAGAATTCTGGAATCTTGCAAGCAAGCGCTTAGGAAATAGGGGGATGCTGACTGCTTCATTCGTCTGGTTGATTTTGCTCGCCGAGGCTTTCTCTTTAGCTCAATTAATAGGGATGCATTTGAGGCTTTTATTAGGATTTTTCATGCTTGGATTATTGAGCATCGCTGAGGCATCCAGGCCCAATGTCGTTTTCATTCTGACTGATGATCAGAGGTCCGACGCTTTGAGTTGTATGGGGCATCCTCATTTGAAGACGCCGCGAATTGACCAGTTGGCCGCGGAAGGAGTCTTGTTTAAGAATCACTTCTGCACGACCTCTTTGTGCTCGCCGAGCCGGGCCTCGATTTTGGGAGGGCTGTATGCCCATTCGCACGGGGTGGTGAATAACTTCACGGATTACCCGAAGGATCTTCCGACCTTTCCGCGTCAGCTTCAGGGCGCGGGATATTCCACGGCCTACATTGGTAAGTGGCACATGGGCGAAGCGGACGACAGTAAGCGTCCGGGCTTTGATCACTTCGTGACGCACCGGGGACAGGGGAAATATTTCGACACGGAGTTTAGGGCCAACGATGGCGAGCGAAAAGTGGTTCCCGGCTACTACACCACGGTGGTCAC
>PBTU01000134.1 GCA_002729295.1 Verrucomicrobiales bacterium
TAACATGATTTTTGACTTTTCTCTAATTTTCGATGACTAAACTACCATCGCTGGACATTTCAAAGAAACGTTGAAACGATTCCCTACCGCAGAATCGGGGTTGCGCTCCTTGATGGCTTTGGTTGTCGCCTTGTCATTTACTGCGGTGTTCAGCATGAATTATTTTCACGAGGGCACGGCTATAGGGAAGTATTTCTCGCATCAGCAGGAGCTTGAACGCGTCAATGAGGAGAAGGTGATCGCCTATTCAGATATGGTGTTATACGGCGATGAGAAGGTTGAAGTCTCCGAGGAGGTTGTTTTGGAGGAGGCGGCGAGCGCCGAGGATGGATATGCGGTGACTGAACGTATTCAAGCGTGGGACAAACGGACCACCTTGATTGCTGCGATTGTGGCTTGGTTACTTGTGATGCCTTGGTGTCAGCGTCAAAAATGGCTTTCACTGGCCTATGTTCTCATGGCTTTTTACCTGGTGATGATGGCCCTGTTCAAGGGGATCAACGGGGGAGCCATGTATAGTGAATTGGCGATTCCAGCTCAGGCGACCCGTTGGATGGCTTGTGTGGCCTTGGCGGTATGGATTTTGATGCGTTCCGCTTCCAAGGAAAAGCGACTTGAATCGGTTACTTGGATACTAGTCATCGCGGCATCGCTGACTTTTGCAACTCATGGATATGAGGCTTTTATGGGGCACCCGGCTTTCCGCGATCTGCTCTATGGTGCATTTGAGTCGATCTCCGTGGAGATCGCAGAGCACACGGTGTTTGTCTTGCTCAAGTTGATAGGGATAATGGATATCAGTCTGGCACTGATCATTCTATTTACTCGTAAAAAGGGCGTTTTTCTCTGGATGGCAATATGGGGTGGTCTGGCGGCCCTGTCTCGCCCAATCGCCTTTGGTGACGTGGGATTTGAGGACGCACTGCTGCGTATCGCGAACTTTGGTATCCCAATGCTCCTTTTTTTCTTAACGGATCTTATGAATGACTTCAAGACTACGAACGTAACTACTTACGATGAAACTACCGCAAAGATATAAATTGATGGGCGCTGCGTTTGCACTGGGCGCTTCTGCACTGTCGGCTACGGACCGCTCAGATGAACAAATTGCTAATGCCGACTTCAAGCAATTGGTCGAAGAGATGACACCACTTGCCGGGACCAACCCGGCCCACTGGCGAGTTGTCTGGTCAGGGGATACTTCAACCTCTGCGACGATTTCCTGGAGCACTGCCGAGTATGGCAAGAAGCACGTGGTGCATTACGGAACAAAGAATATGGGAACTGACACAAGGAAGTATGAGTTCCATGCTGAGGCTCCAAAGAGTGGCCCATACTCGATCTCGGAGAAGGAAGCCAAGGATACCAAGGCCGCATTTTTCCACCACTGCCCGTTGACGGGGCTCACGCCAGGGACAAACTACTATTTCGTGCTAGAAAGTGACGGTAAGTTCTCGAAGCCTTTGTATTTTAAGACAGCTCCAAAGTCAGGAGACTTTAAGCTACTCACTGGTGGTGATTCCCGCTCCGGGATTGCGTCTCGCTGCCTCATGAATCTGCGCATGGCGAAAGAGCTCTCCGAGAAGCCTGAGATACTCGCGCTAGTGCATGGTGGTGACTATATTGTTTCCGGGCGCAGTTGGCGTCAGTGGCGCTCATGGTTGAGTAATCATGAGCTGACGACACTTTCCGATGGGCGTGTTCTTCCCGTGATCCCCACCCGGGGAAACCACGATGGGGGACCGCTTTTCTTCGAGATTTTCAATTTGGAGAAAAATAGTGCAGACCTTTCTTTTTGGCATTCGATTAAAGTGACTGACGATGTAAATATCGTGACCCTTGATACGAACTACTCCGCCAAGGGGGCTCAGGAGGAATGGTTGGAGAAGCAGCTCTCGAAGCTACGTCCGAAATCACGCTGGCTGCTCACCAATTACCATCGCCCGCTTTACCCGGCCGTGAAATCACCGGCAGGTCAGACCTCTGTGTTTGTTCCGTTATTTGAGAAATACAACGTTGACTTGTCTCTTGAGTCGGATGGTCACTGCATCAAACGCACCGTGCCAATCCGCGACGGTAAGGAAGACCCTACCGGGATTGTTTACGTTGGTGAAGGCGGTCTCGGAGTTGGTCAGCGGACGCCTAAGTCAGACCTCTGGTATCTTAAAGGAGGGTATGCAGGCCGTGGCCACCATGTGATGCAGCTCAGCTTCAGTAAGGACGCTCTCGAGGTCGAGACGATCATGCTTGAGGGGAATACGATCGATAAGGTGACTCTTAAGCCCCGCGCTAACTGAGCTCGAGTCTTGTGACGAGAAAATCCGTTCCAGACCCCCCTGCCGTTCGTGAATTGGGGACCGTCGAGGTCCGCAGTCAAAACAGCGCCGGTGATTGACAGGAAAATCCCAGCGTTTGCATAGCACGGACCGCTCTCGAAAGAGTCCTTAACGCTAGCTCTGGGATGCAAAATTTCACTGACGCCGACGGAGGGCTGGTTGACAAAAGGTTTTACCGTTCTGTCACACCAGAGCTGCTACCTTGAACCAAGTAGCAGATTCTTCAATTATCAGGAGGCTATTTTAATTTGTAGCGCGTTGGATCGTATCCCGCCTCTTTCCGCTTTGTTTTCAGGCGTGCCTTGAGTTGTTTCAGACGATCGGCGTATTTCGGGTCCTTCGCGAGATTCGTGAATTCGTTGGGATCATTTTTGCGATCATAAAGCTCATTGCCTTTTGTTCCGAATCCCCAATGAGTAAATCGCCAATCAGGGGTGCGAATGGATTCACCTCCGCTGCGGCTGATTGTGAAGGCGAGATTTTTGCTCCATGATTTCATCGACGGATCCTTTAGGATGGGCAGAAGGCTCTGGCCTTGAATACTTGCAGGCGGAGTCAATCCTGCGAGGCCGGCCACGGTAGGGTAGAGGTCGACGAGTTCGGCGAGGTGGCCGCTTGCAGTTCCATGAGAATCGGACATCCATGGCACGCTGAGGATAAATGGAACACGGGTCGATTCTTCAAAGAGGTGCTGCTTTTGAAATTTGTTGTGATGACCCAGGAGGTACCCGTGGTCGCTGGAAAAGATCACGATAGTATTTTCGCGCAAGCCCAGTTCGTCGAGGGCATCAAGCACCCGGCCAACCTGCGCATCCATATAGGAAACACTGGCGTAATAGGCTTCCAGTAACCCTTTGTGTAGTTCGGGAGTCACGCCGTAGCGCCCCATGGATTTGTAGTCTCGAATAATTTTGGGCACGTCGTCGAGATCGTCCTCGGGAACCTTCGGGGCGTCCATGGCATCGCGATCGTAAAGATCGAAATATTTGGACGGTGCCACCAGAGGGACGTGGGGGCGAACAAAACCACATCCTAAAAAGAAGGGCTTATCCTTATTGCGTTTCAAAAACTCGATCGCAGCATCCGCCGCCATCCCGTCGGCGTGTTCCAAATCGCCGGTCGAAGCCTCCACTCCGGTAAATGTCTGAGAGCTCTTGTCCTTGGGGGACCACTCGGTTTTTTTACCGGGGGCGTTCTGTTCGGGCGCCTTGATGTTGACTGTTTCATCCCACGATGGGGCGTCGTCATGGTCGGCTGTTCCCGCAATGATTTCGCGGGGGATACCCATGTGGTAGATCTTGCTGACACGGCCGGCGCGGTAACCGTTGTTACGAAAGAGTTGTGAGAGAGTCACCACATCGGGGAGGTTTTTACGGAGGTTGCCGCTATTGCCCAGCATGCCATTGGTGTAAGGATAAAGCCCGGTCATCAACGAGGCGCGGGAGGCTCCGCACACCGGATACTGGCAGTGCATGTTCTCAAACCGGACTCCTCGCTTGGCCAATGCGTCAAGCCGTGGAGTTTTGCATTGTGGGTGTCCGAATCCGCTGAGCGCCGTGTTGAGATCATCGGACATCAGAAGGAGGACGTTGGGCTTTCGTGCTTCTGCCAAGGATGATTGTGGGATGCAAATCGCTGCAAGAATGAGAGAGATGAAGTGTTTCATGCCAAAATCAGAATGGAGTGTTCGCTGTCCGGTTCAAGTATCGATTCCAGCTTGCTAGGAATTTGCTCTTGGAGGAAAGGGGATTGTTGAGATCGAAAATGCAATCATCCGAATGCCATCGATGTCAGCAGGACGGTCCTCGTAGTCCACGCAATTGTTCGGATCCAATTGGAATTGACCAAGGCAGGGACGGTTTTCGGAGTGAGCTTGGCGTGTTGCGGAACTTGGATCAAAGCGGTCGAAGCCCAAGCCGTAGCGAGGAGAAGAGAAGAGGGGATCATTTCCTGCCACTCTCCCAGATAAAGACATGCCGCACAACTTGCGGCTTCGATGAGCATGAGAGGGGCGATGACGTAGGTCACCCGGGCCATGTAACGTGTGTGATAGTCGTTAAAGGCGTCACCCTCAAGCCGGGCGAATAGAGGATAGATCGCAATCTGGACCATCCAGATGATTCCGGTCATTGCGGCACAGGCTGTGAGTTGAACAAGGAGGAGGTCGGAGAGCATGATGACGTTTTTACGATGTTTGGGCTGAAAAACCCCAGCCGGAGTTGGCGAGGGAATTCTGCGCGGTTTTGGTGTGATTGTCTACAGACCTTTGACTGATGCTGCGCTCCCGGCGCCGGCAGCCCCGAGGGGAATTCGGTCGAAACTAAGCCTGAGCGCGCTTAGCCCAGCTGAGTTGATTCATACTCTCAGGGATAGAATTACCGATCTCGGCAAAAGGGATTTCGTCTAGCCTCTTCTCGAGCGCCAGGAGATTGGGCAAGGTGAGGGTCGTCATGTTCTGATCTGGGCTGATCCCTTGCCAGTAGGATGGCTCCCGCGACTCCCGAAGCAATCAGTGCTCCGAAAGCGAGGACTATTAGATTGGAGATGCTGGGTATTATCGTCTGCTGAGCCCTATCAATCCCGGAAATTCTCCTCCTGCCTTCTTCCATCTATTCGTGGGATTTTTAGAATTCGTATTGAGTCTTCTTCCCCAGATTGCATACGCTGAATATAGAAACCGATGAAAACGTTACCTTGTACTCTGCTTAGCTTGTCTCTCTCGCTTGTCGCGATGGCTGAATCCAATTGGTCCACTCAACGCGGTCCCCATTCCAATGGCACTGCTGGAGAGGGAATGAAGTTGCCCGCCAAGTTCTCTCCTACCGAGAATGTCGTTTGGAAGGCGGAGCTCCCGGGTAGTTCGGCTGCTACTCCAATCGTTTGGGGTGACCATGTTTTCGTTACCGCAGCTGATCACGAGAAGAAGGAACTGCATGCGATCTGTCTCGACGCAAACACCGGAAAGCCTCGCTGGTCGAAAATGGTCTCGAAGGGAAAAGTGCATCTGGATGACCGCAGCGATTTCGCCTCGCCCTCGCCGGTCACCGACGGCAAACGAGTTGCGTTCTTTTTCGGCAACGGGGACCTGATCGTCTACTCCGTGGATGGAAAGGAAGAGAGGCGCAAAAACCTCATCGAGAAAGGTGCCAATTATTTCGCGTTTCAATGGACGTTCTCCACCAGCCCCATCCTCTCGGGCGACAATCTCATCATGCAGATTTTGCAACGCGATGTTCCGTTCGACTACGGCGGGGTGTCACGCGGACCTGAAGGAGCGAAAAAGATTTCGTCCTATCTTGTTGCCTTCGATTTTGCGACCGGAAAGCAAAGCTGGAAGGTTGACCGTCCGGGTGATGCGGTGGCCGAATCGCTCGAAGCCTTTACGAGTCCGGTTTTGAGTCGGACCGCCGATGACGGGGGAGACCTTCAGCTTCTTGTGGCCGGGGGCGATGCTCTTACCGGCCATGACCCCACCAATGGCAAAGAGCTTTGGCGTTGGGGAACTTGGAACCCAAAGAAGATTGGCCACTGGCGTCTTGTCCCTTCTCCGGTCGCGGGGAGTGGAGTCGCTTTAGCCTGTGCTCCCAAGAAGAGCCCGGTCTATGCCGTCGACATGAAGACCGGCAAGTTGTTGTGGAAAAGCAAGGACCCCGAAGTGTCTTCCGATGTCTGCACGCCGCTCTACCACAATGGCCATTTCTACGTCCTCAACGGGGAATATAAGGACAAACGAATCTCCTGTATCGAACCAAAAACCGGAAAAGTTCTCTGGACCGGCACGATTGGAACTCGCGCCAAAATCGAAGCATCACCAACCCTTGGCGATGGGAAGATTTACTTCCAGGATCACAATGGGAAAGTCTTTGTGGTAGCTGCGGATCCCAAGAAGTTTTCCCTTCTGCATCAGGTCGAGTTTGGTGATCGCACCGTGCGTGACCAGCGTTGCAGTCTGGCCCTAGCGAACAACCGGATATTCCTCCGTAGCCAGAGGACGCTCTACTGCTTTGGGAAGTAGTGGAACGCCGAATTCCGGTTGGCAGACTCTCCGACCAAGTTTCCCAGCGTTAGTCCGATGGATGGGGGAGAGAAAGGAGGGATGGTCTGCTTTAGTTCCCAGACTAAAGCAGACGGCCTCGCAAGAGCTCGCTATTCCTCAGCAACACGAACTCGATAGAAGTATTTTTCGTTACCTGAGGCTGCTCTGAAGTCAGTGAACGATTGAATCTCGGACTCAGCTTCAAGAAAATCTTCGATTTCCAGCCATCCGCCGGGCTGACCGGTGGGGAGTAGCGATGTGCTGCGCTCGACAATATAGACCTCTCCGACCTTGGCTTGGAAGTTGAAGGACACGTTGTCGTTTGTCGGATCCACCGCGATTTCCGTGATGATAAGGTCACGAATAGTTCCAGGGGTGATATCCAGTTTTACATAGTCCAGATTAGCCCAACGTGCGCTGCCGGTGCTTTGGCTCTTCACTTCAACATAATGGTCGAAGCCAGGTCCGAGCTCGGCCACGCCGCCCAAATCATCGAGAGTGAAGTCCCAGCTTTGTGCGGCAGCTAGATTGTCATCGGTGTGAGGCTGCATATCTCCGATTTGTTGTCCATCGACGAAGAAGGTCAGGTCGAATCCAGAGACTCCTGCAGAGTTGTTATCATCGACGCTGTAGTAATCGATGGTGAAAGTGAAGGCGTCGTTTGGACCAACAGTATTCGGCACATTGAAGTGCCAGCGCATGTTGGGGTCACCTGTGGTCAATGCTCTATCGTAGTAGCGCTCATTGGCTGCCACGATACCGACCGGAGTGTAAGTGCCTCCATCGACAACAGTGTTGTAAACACCCGCGAAGTAGTAATCATCATCGATGTCACGCGCAGCATTACCACTTGCTCCACCGATATTTGCCGGGTTTCCTGGCAAGAAATCCTCCCCACTTTCTTGAACTCCCGAGACGAAGAAATCGGCTCCATTAAAGAACGCAGGATCGTTGAAGTTAGTGTCGCCCTCTCCGTCCTGTCCGTCATCGTCAGTGCCCACGAACCATAAAGTCCCCTCATCGTTGAAAGGCACGAAAAAGTTGGCCGCAAGGAAGATATTTTGGGTTGCTTCGGTGGTGTCGTTGGAAGTCACTGTTAAGGTGGCGGAAACGCCCTGCTCGATCGCACTGGGAGTGAGGGCAACCTCGATTTGCGCATCCGCTCCCGGGGGTATGGTAATCGGGAGGGCTGGTGCATTAGTGATGGAGAAGAGGTCGGGATTGTTACCCCCAAGCGTAAGATCAGTGATAACGAGATCTTGTGTGAGTCCGGTATTCGAAAAAACGATGGTTTCGGTGGATGCTTCGCTTCCTATTGGGAAATCACCAAAGTTGACTACTGGCGCTACCGCGATGTTCGGGTCATCCCCGACGATGGGATCAGACGAGACTTCCAGTTTTACATAGTCTAGACTGGCCCAGCGGGCGCTGCCGGTCGGAGTGCTCCTGATTTCAACGTAGTGATCAAATCCTTCACCAAGCTGCTCGACGCCACCGAAATCATCCAAGTCAAAGTTCCAGCTTTGGGCTGATGAGAGATCAACATCCAAATGAGGCTGCATGTCTCCGATTTGTGTCCCGTTTACCCAGAAAGTGAGATCGTAACCTGAGATGTCTTCGGGGTTTGTTTCGCCCCCCACATTGTGAAAGTCGATCGTGAAGGTGAGTGTGTCGGTCGCGTTTACTGTCTCTGGGACGTTGAAGTGCCAGCGCATATTCGGATCGCCGGCGGTGA
>PBTU01000135.1 GCA_002729295.1 Verrucomicrobiales bacterium
AGTCTTGGAGTTCTTGCCTCCGTCAGCGAGAAAAACAATTTTCTTCTTCTCATCGGCAAATGAGGCTGATGAAAAAGCGATTAGGAGAAAGAAGAAAGCAGTGATTGTTGGACGCAGAAAAATAGTCACGATCCGGAGATATGTATTTTAAGTCTCTGATGCAAGTTACTAGCGGGAATTCATCTTCGAAAATGCTCCAACTTGCCCATTCGCATCCACTCAAAACAGGAATGGAACACGGTCAGAAGAATAAGCCGGCAAGTGAGAAACGATCCCCGGCTATTTCTTTGGTTCAGGCTTGGCAAGCTCAGAAGGTATAAAAAACCGCCATTTTGAGCCGACGGTCACCATTTGGAGTGCCTCTGTCCACCCCTTAACTACACCACGCACACTGGAGTAGGCGCTCCACCCCGAGGTTCATCAGCCCCCTTTCTTCCCCAAGAGTTCCGCCAAACTCGAGCTTCCTCGATCTTTACGCCAAAAGTAATTTCCTAGCAACAGCAACAATTAAAAGCCTGCAAGGATTCCAAAAAACCTCTTTTGTTATTTAAAGAATCTGGAATTCTTCAAACAATGAAGTCGGTAGATTCTTTCAAGGTTTTCAGCTCATTCTTTGGAATTCTATTTTGTGCTGGAGTACTTGCGCAAAATCCTGTTTCGCTACCTTCTGGTCCTCCCGAGAAAGAAGGTGTTCCCTCGGCCGCTATCTTATCTTTTATCGAACGGCTGGAGAAAGATATTGATGCGGTTCATAGCTTCATGATTCTTCGTCGCGGCAAACGGATCGCGCAAGGATGGTGGGCACCATTTGATGAAACGACGCCGCATCTCATGCACTCGCTGAGCAAGAGCTTCACTTCTACAGCTGTTGGCTTAGCGATTGAGGAGGGCCAGCTCTCACTTAATGATCCGGTGATTTCATTTTTCCCAGATGATACGCCAGCCGATCCAAGTTGGCAGCTCAAGGCCATGCGCATTCGGGATTTAATTACGATGACGACTGGGCACCGCAAAGAACCGCTGCTTTTCAAAGCGGAGTCTCACTGGGTGAAGATTTTTCTCCACTCGGAAATAGAATTTAAACCAGGAACTCATTTTCAATACAACTCCGCCGCTACCTATATGCTCTCGGCGATTATTCAATCGGTCACAGGCGAAATGGTTGTGGACTATCTGGACAAACGTCTCTTTCAACCATTGGGAATTAAGAAGCCTGATTGGGATCGCTCACCAGACGGAATCAATACGGGGGGTTGGGGACTTAGGGTTACTACTGAGGATATTGCGAAGTTGGGTCAGCTCTACCTTCAGAAGGGGATGTGGCAGGGAAAACGTATCCTTTCAGAAGCCTGGGTTCAGGAGGCAACCTCGAAACAAACTTCTAATGGGAGTAACCCCGATAATGATTGGGATCAGGGATATGGGTTTCAATTTTGGCGCTGTCGAAACAATTGTTACCGCGGGGATGGTGCATTCGGACAATTCTGCATCGTTATTCCCGAGCACGAAACTGTGGTCGCGATTACATCGGGAACGAATGATATGGGAGGGATAATGGAAGCTGTATGGGAAATTCTCCTGCCGGCCATGGCGCCAAAGCCTATTGAGCCCGATACCACGATTTTTCAGTCTTTGGCTTCTAAATTGAATGGCTTAAGCCTCCCATTAGTCGAGGGAGAAACACGGTCTCCAGTATCGCAAAAACTTGCTCAAAGAAAATTTCAAGTTTTTGAAAATGAAGCTGGTGTTAACTCAGTCTCTTTTAACCTCCATGGAAAAGACCATCGTATTACCATGGAAATGGATCATGGAATAGAAACTCTTTACCTTGGAAGTGAGAACCATATCACTTCCAAATTGAACGATCACCTGCCCTATACACAAAATATGAGGAGTCGAATTGGCGCCAGTGGCGCTTGGGTTAAACCGAATGAGTATCAGGCAAAGATCTATCTTACCGAAACACCGGGAAGTATCATATATACGTTCCGCTTCGCTAATAATCGTATGACTTGGACCAGCCAACTACGTCACTCGCTATTTGGGCCGAAGAATTTAGACATCTTAAAAGGTGAATTCTAGAAGGTTGCTTCGTTAGCTTTTCCTGGAAGAATAAAAAGGATCGCTTCATACAGGGCATTAAATCAAGGCTCATGATTTCTCTTACGATACCAACTGTGATTCTGGCCCTGCTCTTTTTTTCTATCACGGCTCCTTTGTCGAGTAGCGAGACAGTGGCTACCCTACAAACGACCAAAAATCTTGACTATCGTTTCGATGGTAAGATCTCCCGCTCAGTTCTGGAAAATTACCTCGCTCGGAGTGCTACCGTTGCTTCTTTGCTCCACTTCACCTTAGACGACGATTTGCGCATGATGAGGAATACCGGCGTGAAGTTCGCTGGACGTGTAATCTGGATGTGGGGAAATGAATCGCGGATTGATGCTTTGGTAAGGAAGGGTAAACCGTTCGTGAAACGTATTCATATTATGGATCCCGATATCATCCTTCAGGGGGCGATCTTCGAAATTGTTACCAGAGATGTCGACAATATCGTGATTCCTGCCTCTGTATTCAAAGAGTTCGGTCTCAGGCCTGAAGTGCGGAATTTTCGCTATAGGGATATGCTGTATTCTCTCGGTCGCCGCGTCGACCATTGGGGTGAGGGTTCTTCGGTTCCGGACATGAGTCGTCTGGAGGCCCGTATGTGGTTTTTCTATGTGGGGAAGCGATGGATCGATATGGGTCTGGAAGCCATTCACTTTGGTCAGGTCGAACTTATGGATGACCGTGACCGAGATCACACTCACTGGCGAGATATGATGAAACGAATTCGTAGGTATGCCAAGAAACACGCGCGGCGGCACTTCGTCCTTGCGGATGCTCATACTCCAAGTGGCGGTATCGTCCATAAGGGTGAACTGATGTTTGATTTTCACTCCTTTCCCTCAAGGCCAAAATCAGTCAAGGAGAAGCCACACCAAGCGGTTCTGGAGAAGGGTTTTAGTGATTCGATTTACGGTCGAAGCAAAGGTGGACGGGTTCCTAGTGGCTGGTCTTGCAAAGCTCTTCCCTACATTGTGGAACTCGACAATTTCGGCAGTTCAGATCATCCAGGAGAATACCGCGCGACCGATAAGATTCATGTCTGGGGATGGGACGAAATCGGCTGGTTTATGAAGCAGCCGGAGAAGTATCGCAACGAATGGCTCAAGTATGCTTACAACTGGGTTCGGAAAACAGACCCTAATGGTTTCTTTCAACTGCCATTGCGTCGCTTCCAACACTATACCGCCAGTATGGAATCGCCTAAGGGTCAGCGACAGGAAGAATCAATAAAGGTTATTTGGGCGTCTACTGAGGAGCGGTAATTTTTCCCAATTAGCCGATCAACCCCTCTCCCCCATGGGTTCCGCCAATCTCTGGTTTCCGCGACCTTTCTGCCAAAAGCAAATTCCTATCAGTCAGTAGCTGTCTGAACCATGCCTCGCTCTGCGATGGCAAAATACTCGGAAAAGGATCGTCAAACTTACCTGAAAGGGCTAGGAAAATAGCGTCTGTAGAACGCCAGTCCTTGGAACTCACCATGAAATTCTCCATTCTTCTTTTCCTCCTGTTCACCCTAGGTTCTTCATTTTGTTTTAGCCAATCCGGGCGGGAAGCTTCATTTATTCAGTGGGTACATAAAGAACCCCGCGAAAGAGACCTCCCCGTCCCCGACTACTACCTACATAATACTTTCTTTTCCAAAGCAGCGGGACAGCAGGTGGGTTACTGCATCTACTTGCCTCCGAACTATAAGGCTGATTCTAACAAACGTTATCCCGTCATCTATAACCTACATGGTAATGGCGGCACTGAATGGGATCGCGGACAAGAATGCACCGTTCTGCACGAAGGGATCTTAGCGGGAAAGTGGCCGCCGATGATCATGGTATTTCCGAACGGAGGCAAAACGACATTTTATAAGGATTCTTACGATGGAAAACTACCCATTGAAACGATGTTCATCAAAGAACTGATTCCCTACATCGATAAAAATTACCGCACTATCGCTAGGCAGGAAGGCCGAGCCATTGAAGGGTTTTCGATGGGTGGTCGCGGCTCGACACGCTTGGTCATGAAATATCCGAACATGTTCTGTTCCTTATTCTGCCAAGCGGGCAACGTTCCACATACTGCGGCTGGGTATGCCCCTGACTCGCCTGATACCTATCCCAACTATTACCTGGGTCCCGACAAACAAGCTTACATCGAAAACGATGCTTTCCTCCTGCTCGCAAAGAACCTGAAGGCAATCAAGCAGCTCCGAATTCTCATCGCCTGTGGTACACAGGACGACACTCACATCGTTACCATCCGCGAATTTCATCAGGCCTTATTGGAACATGGCGTGGATCATAGCTACTGGGAGTTGGAGGGCTTGAAACACAATCGAAAGCAATTCATTGAGCTACTCTCCCCTCTTTTGTACGACTACCATGTAGAGTCTTTTAGACGGGCAGGCAGTTTGGATTAAACGCGCGACTATAATATTATAGCCCATAGGAGACCCACCATATTCTGTCATAACCAAGCCCCTTTTCACCCCCTCCCGCCAAAAGCAATTTCCTAGCAGTTACCCTCTTCATTCATGCTCACTCGTCTAATTTTTTCGCTTACGTTTTTTCTCGCCGGGATGGTAATTGCTGCGCAGCAAAAGCCGAATTTCGTTTTTATTCTCGCCGACGACTGCAGCTATCTCGATCTGGAATTGTATGGGGGTCCCGCAAAAACCCCGCATCTCAACAAGCTGGCGGGCGAAGGGATGAAGTTCAACCGCTGCTACCAATCCGCCCCGATGTGTTCCCCAACGCGGCAGGCTTTGTATACCGGCCTTTTCCCTGTAAAGAGCGGAGCGTATCCGAATCATGCGCGGGCCTACGAAAATGTAAAAAGCATTCCTCACTACCTGAAACGGGTGGGCTATCGGGTCACTTTGGCCGGGAAAACTCACATCGATCCCAAGCCGGTGTATCCTTTCGAATACATCGACGAATTTGCGGAGCCGGAAGACGACGATGTTCCAGTGATCAATGGATGGCGTTATCCGGAAGTGCGAAAATTGCTCCGCGAATCGAGCGAGGAGAAGAAACCATTCTGCTTGTTTCTCTGTTCCAATGAACCGCACAGTCCCTACACAAAGGGCGATCCTGCTCCCTACAAAGATGCGAAACTCAGTCCGCAGCAGTTTGATTTTCACCGTCAGTCCTACGCGAAGTATCTCGCTGAAATCACTTACTTCGACGGACAGGTTGGCGAAGTGATTCGCATGCTCGAGGAACAGGGCCTGCGGGAAAATACGCTACTCATCGCCGCGACGGAACAGGGAAGCGGATTCCCGTTCGGTAAATGGACTTGTTACGAAATGGGCGTGGCGAGCGGAATGGTTGCTTCGTGGCCGGGAAACATTAAAGCGGGGTCCGAGACCGATGCGATTGTCGAATACACCGACATCGTTCCCACGCTTCTAGAGGCAGCAGGGGCTCCCTTACCGGAAGTGCTCGATGGGCACTCACTTCTGCCTCTGCTTCGGGGCGAGACGAATCGGCACAGTCAATACAGCTACAGCTTGCAGACCACGCGAGGCGTTAACGGATACGAAGCTCCGTTCGGAATTCGCTCCGTGGTGGGTGGCCAGTATCGCTACATTCGCAATTTGTTTCCTGCAAACGAGTTCAACATTCCGGTGTCTCGCAATCTGATGAAAGAGACTGCATCGCTCGACGAAACGGAGAAAGCCCGCGCCGCCCGCTATTTGAACAGGCCGCCCGAGGAGTTATACCACGTGATCAAAGATCCGTATTGTCAGGAAAATCTCATCGACAAACCGGCACTACAAGAAACCAAAAATCGCCTCGCTGATGCCCTCTCTAACTGGATGGATGAGCAGGGAGACACGGGCCGAAATGTCGAATTGGATGCGCATGGTCGACAGGCGAATTGGTATAAAAAGAAGTGAGCATTTCTCACTTCGGATTTCGAAAGGCAGACGGTGGCTGCCCCAGTTTCCGGCGGAACAGACGCGACATCATTTCCGGTGAACCGAAGCCGGATCTTTCAGAGATATCCCAAATTTTGCGGTCCGATCTCTTGATCTCTTTCAAGGCACATTGGATTCGGCGATCCAGAATTTCCTGGTAAATGGACCGTCCGATGTGTTTCACGAAAGCATCGTGCAAACGGCGTGCCGACATCGGGACCTGCGCGGAGACTTGTTCCGGTGTCAGGATTGGATCGGTAAAATGTTCGGCGATATAGCGCAGAGCCGTGGCGACATGCGAATGGCGTGTCGCGAGAAGACTCGTCGATTGCCGAACATGAAGAGCCCCGCATTTCACCCGTATTGGTTCGTCGGGTGGGGAACACCCGCTGAGCAGTTTATTCAAAAGTTCGGCTCCGCGGTAGCCATGATGAAACGCATTGTTATCGATGCTGCTGACGGCAACCGGGGCTAGTTCGCAAATCTCGCGGCAATTATCCACGCCTAACAAAGCGACATCTTCGGGGATGGATAAGTCGGCGCGAGCGCAGGCTTTCGTGACCCACTGGGTCAGGTAGTCAGCCGCCGCCATCACGCCGAAGGGGCGATCTTCAGTCGGAAGATGACGGAGCAACCAGTCGGGGCTGCTGTTTCGGGTTACGAAATTGCTGGGCGCTTCGAGAATTTTTGCATCAAGCTCCAGCGCCTCTGCGGCTTCGCGAAATCCGTCGAAGCGCTCCCGATGAAAATGATTCGGTTCGTGAATGACAAATCCCAGATGCCGACACCCCAGTGCAGCAAGATGCTCCGCTCCCGCTTTTCCAATTCCCAGATTATCCTGCAAGACACGCGGGAGCTTGATGGAAGAATCATTCATCGAAAGGTCGACTGTCGGCAGGTGACGGTGGGCTTTGATGAACGCCGTCAATTTTACATTTTCACCAGGCACATGAAGCATGCTCAGAATACCGTCGCCATCCCACGACTGCGGCAACAATCCGGTATGGTAGTAAACCGTATCGAGAATCCAATTCGCTTCAGCGCCGAACTGACAAATGCCCTCCAGCATCCGCTCATCCCGATAGCAAGGGAGAAAAAGAATGTGGGGCCGGGATTTATCTGAGAATTGCTTCTTCAAAATCCAAGCATAGAGGCAATTTAAATTTAGAAAAAGCGACAATGTCAACAATCGACAAGAGTTTGTCAGTTTCCGTCATTCACAGGAAGGGTTGTTTTTGCTACATTTTAGGAGTTTCGGTAGCTGATTTCGTGCCTTTTCGGTTTAAAAATGATTCAAAATCCCATCCTTCCCGGTTTTCATCCAGACCCGTCGATCTGTCGGGTCGGGGATGACTATTACATCGCGACTTCGAGTTTCGAGTGGTTTCCCGGTGTGCCGATTCATCACTCGAAGGATCTTGTTCACTGGCAATTGCTCACTCACGCGCTGGACGAGACGCGGCTTCTCGACATGCGTGGAGTTCCGAGTTCGGGCGGGGTATGGGCGCCTGCGTTGAGTTATCACGAGGGGCTCTTTTATTTGTCTTACACGGTGGTGCATCAGCACGAAGCGGCGACAAAAGACACGCCGAATTTCCTGACGACGGCACCTACGATTGAAGGCCCCTGGTCTGACCCGATTCACATTAACTCCTCGGGATTCGATCCTTCACTTTTCCATGCCGAAGACGGTCGAAAATACTGGCTGAACATGGTGTGGGATCACCGCCCTGAACGTCATCCGTTTCATGGAATCGCCTTGCAGGAGCTGGATATGGGAACCGGAAAATTGCTCGGAAAATCGGAGATTATTTTCAAAGGTAGCAAGATTCAACTCACCGAAGGTCCGCATCTCTATCAGCGAAACGGCTACTACTATCTGCTCACCGCGGAAGGCGGAACGGAATACGATCACGCAGTCAGCCTCGCCCGGTCCCGTAATCTATTGGGGCCGTATGAGGTGCATCCGCAAAATCCAGTTCTGACCTCATCGGGGCGACCTGATTTACCATTGCAGAAGTCAGGTCACGGCAGTCTCGTCGAAACGCAACAGGGCGAATGGTATATGCCACATCTTTGCGGGCGACCACTTCCCGGAACGCATCGCTGCAATCTCGGTCGCGAAACCGCAATCCAGAAAATAGAATGGCGAGAAGACGATTGGTTGTATCTCGCGACGGAAGGAAATGCCCCTGCTGATGCTGTGCCCGCGCCGGACTTGGAGGCTCATCCGTGGCCGGAACTACCCGGGCGGCTCCCGTTCGATTCGGCCCATTACGTGACGCCGAGGCTTCCCTCCAAAAAGGTCATCCGTGAATCCGATTCGCTAAGATTGATTGGTGCCGAGTCGCTCGAATCGAATTTCGAGCAGGCTATGCTGGCGCGGCGACTTACCCATCACCAAGCAACTGCGACGACCTGTCTTCGCTTCAAGCCGGATTCGTTTCAACAAATGGCTGGAATCGCGGCCTACTACAATACCTATCTCTTTCACTATCTCTATCTGTCGCACGACGAATCGTTGGGCCGCTGCCTGCAGATTCATTTCTGCGACGACGGGACTTCATCCTTTCCACTCGGAGCGACACCAGTTTCCGTTCCCGGAGGTCCGCTTCATCTTCGCGCAACTTTTGAATTTTCCGACCTCCAGTTTTCTTGGTCGACCGACGGCGAGGTTTTTGAAAAAATTGGGCCGGTGCTCGACGCTTCGATTCTGTCCGACGATCATGGGAATCACTGGGGATTCACCGGAACCTTTGTTGCACTCGCCTGCCAGGATTTAACCGGCGCAAAAAAAGCTGCTGAATTCGACTTTTTAGAAATCAAAACATCATGAAAATCCAAACTATTTTTATCGCACTCATTGTTTCGCTGGGTGGCTTTTTATTCGGTTTCGATGCGGGAATTATTTCGGGTGTAATGGCTTACGCCGGTCCACATTTTACGCTGAACGATGCGCAAAATGGTTGGGCGACGAGTTGTCCGACTTTCATTGCGATGTTCTCCATGCTGATTGCGGGAAAGGTCAGCGACATGGTTGGTCGAAAGCCCATCTTGATCGTTGTCGCTTTTCTTTATGCGATATCCGCGATCCTTTCCGCGTATGCCGTTTCCTACGAAATGCTCTACATCGCCCGCATGATCGGAGGTCTCGCCTTCGGTGCTGCCCTCATTATTGCGCCGACTTACATCGCCGAGATTTCCAGCGCGAAGAATCGGGGAAAACTCGTTTCGATTCAGCAGCTCAACATCGTTCTGGGATTCTTTGCCGCGTTTTTGAGCAATTACTTTTTCAACGAGTCATTTACCGGAGGAGAATCGACATTTCTCACCGAGACTAACATATGGCGCTGGATGCTCGGAGTCGAAGCTTTCCCGGCGCTTCTCTATTTTCTCCTTCTCTTTTTTGTGCCGAGAAGTCCGCGCTGGCTCTTCGCCAACAACCGTGTTGAGGAAGGGAAGAAAGTGCTGGTTCGCCTGCATGGCAAAGAGGCGGGAGCAACGGAAAGCGAAGCGATTCAAAAGAATCTTTCCGAGGAAAGTCAGGTTGGGAAATCGCCCTTCTCCGATCTGCTGAAACCTGCTCTACGATATATTCTATTCATCGGGGTCGCGATAGGGATTCTTCAGCAGGCCACGGGAATCAACGCAGTCTATTTTTACGCGACCTCGATTTTCACCCAGACTGGAATCGGATCAAACTCTGCTTTCATGCAGGGCGTCTTGCTCAGTTTTACTTCCGTCGTATTTACGGTCCTCGCAATGCTTGCGATCGACAAGCTGGGGCGCCGTCCGCTCCTGCTCACGGGAATCGCCGGCATTGCGGTCTGCATGTTGCTTTGCGGATTTGGATTCGGCAGCGCGACCTATCAACTGAGTCCGGAAAAAATCGCAGCGCTCGAGGGCGTCGATACGGCGAAGCTTGCTGAAGTTCAGAATATCACCTTCGACTCGGATGTGGCATTCAAAAATAAAATGAAGGAACTGCTCGGAGCTCAGGCCTATGCAAAACACGAAGGAGCCATCCTCGAAGCTGGAACAGAAATGAATGCCACGATTGTCCTCGTCGGCGTGATGGGGTTCATCGCCTGCTTTGCCTTTTCTCTTGGACCGGTCATGTGGGTAATGCTGTCAGAAATGTATCCAAATAAAATTCGGGGGATGGCGATCGGTTGCGTCGGCCTCATCAACTCGTTCACGGCCTGGCTGGTGACTCAGGTTTTTCCGTGGGAACTCTCAAATCTCGGAAACTCTACGACTTTCTATATCTTCGGGGGCTTCGCTCTCGTTGGCTTTTTTCTCCTCTTCAAGATCCTTCCCGAGACCAAAGGGAAAACCCTCGAGCAGCTCGAATCCGAACTGGTAAAAAGCTGATCACCTAACCTTGTTAACTCATTGAACCAACCTTGTCAGGTTACCAATCCAACCCTGTTTAAACATTTTCTCATGAAGCTATTGACACTCTTTCCCCTGCTCCTTTCCCTGTTCGCATTTGTTGTTGCCAAGGCACAGGAAATCACCGGACGATTTGCTCCGCCAGCCGGAAAAGTTCTCGTGTTCGCGGGTCAGGACAATGCCTCAGTGGGCGGAACCGAAAAGTATCATGATGGCTACGTAGAAAATATTGGCATCCCTGGGGGCATTACTCATTACGTCTATTTTTCTGAAGGCTGGACCAATGCTTTCGATCGGACCTTTCCCATCGGCGAAGTCGCGGGCTTGAATAAGGAAACGGAATGGGCTTCCGGGCCGATGCACCAAAAAGCGTATCTCGATTCCCCGAAACTGGATCCCTGTGTCATGCACCTCTCCATTGCGATGGAGGGAAATAACGAGGACAAAGTGGCCGATGGCTCTTTCGATCACCTCATCGCGGAGCTGGTGACCTTTGTCAAAGAACATCCCGATCACCCGTTTCTGATTCGACCCGGTTATGAGTTCGATGGAAGCTGGAACAAATACGATCCTGAGAATTTCAAGAAGGCTTTCCGCCGCATTGTCGATGCTTTGCGTGCCGAGAAATTGCCCAACTTTGCGATGGTGTTCGCGTCATCCAGCGACGTCAAGCCGGGCCAGTTTGAAGAATACGATCCCGGCGGAGAATACTACGAGTGGGTCGGCTATTCGTGGTGGGGCGGCGACAAGGATGCGCAACCTGCACTGGACTACGCCCGCAAAGTAGGCAAGCCCGTTTTCATCGCCGAGGCAACACCGCGCGGCCACTTTTTCGACAAAGAGGATCATGAGGAACTTTGGAACGGTTGGTTCACCAAGTTTTTCAATCACATTGACGAGAACATCGACGTGGTTCGCGCCGTCTCATACATCAATGCCGACTGGGATTCGCAGGACATGTGGGATGGCTGGGGCCAAAGCAAAATCGAAACAGCTCCCTACATCAAAAAACGTTGGTTGGAAAAAATGGCTGAGCCGCGATTCATCAATGCAGCAGATGAACCTTTCGAGCAGATTGGCTTCCCGGCTGAATATGCCGAACCCAAGAAGCCGGTTGCACCCTATAATAACGCGACGCTGCCAGTGAAGAAGCGGGTCGAGGATTTGCTCGGGCGAATGACGGTCGAAGAAAAAGTGGGCCAGATCACAGGCTGGTGGCACTACGACGAACGGAAAATGCAGGAGGAGGGAAAAATTTTCACTCCGGAATTTTTCGCGGAGAAATGCCCCAACGGAATCGGCGAACTCGGGCCCCTACACAACCTCTCGATCGAGGAGGATGCAAAGCTCTACGCGGCCGTACAGACGTATTTTCGCAAACAAACGCGCCTCGGGATTCCCGCAATTCTCCACGACGAAGCCGCTCACGGATTCATGAAATTCGAGGCGAACTCCTTTCCTGCACCGGTGGGAATCGCTTGTAGCTGGAATCCGAAATTGATCAAGGAAGTCTACACGAAAGCGGCTCAGGAAGCTCGTTCCCGTGGCGTCTCTCATGTTCTCTCTCCGGTAGTCGATGTTTCCCGCGATCTCCGCTGGGGCCGTGTCGATGAAACACTCGGAGAAGATCCCTTTCTCGTAGGGCGTCTTGGTGCTGCCATGGTCGAGGGGCTGCAAGGATCGACCGACGGGAGCATTGCCCCCGGTCATGTTGCTGCGACGCTGAAACATTTTGCAGGCTACGCTGCCACCGAAGGCGGTCGAAACCGAGCTCCGTATTTGCATGGTCCGCGCCAGCTTCTCGACAATCAGGTCGAGCCGTTTCGCCATGTCATTCGCTCCGCAAAGCCCTCCTCGGTAATGGTGGCTTACAACGAAGTGGACGGTTTGCCGTGCCACATCAATCCCTGGATTTTGAACGATGTCCTTCGGGGAAATCTGGGTTTTGAGGGTCTTATTGTAAGCGACTACCAGGGAATTGATCTGATTCGCCGCTACCAAAAAATCGGAGTTTCCGACGCCGATGTTGCCCGGATGGCTCTTGAGGCGGGGCTGCAACTGGAACTTCCCAACAACTTCGGTTTTCAACATCTTCCTAAAATGGTGAAGGAGGGAGCAGTCGACATTTCCCGACTTGATGATGCGGTTCGCGCTGTCCTCAATCTCAAATTTCGTCTCGGACTCTTCGAGGCTCCCGACAGCTTGGACGTTAAAAAAGCAAAAGCGCTCGCCACTTCTGAAGAAACCCGTGAACTGGCTCGCAAGGCTGCGCGACAATCCATCGTGCTCCTAAAAAACGAGGGCAACCTGCTACCCCTGAAACCGGGCGATCATGAATCGATCGCCGTGATCGGGCCAAATGCAGATGTCTGTCGACTTGGAAACTATTCCGGGCGTCCGCTGAAAACGGTTTCGCTGCTTCAGGGAGTCCGCAGTCTTCTCGGGGATTCTGCAAAAGTCACTCACGCCGAAGGCTGCAAGATCGCTCACAATGACACAGGCGATTCCTACGCGAACTGGCGCTACGTCAACGAGGTGGAATTCGCAACATTGGAAGACAATCAGCCGCTGATCGACGAGGCAGTCGCGATCGCAGAGAAGTCCGATCTCGTCATCCTCGCACTCGGTGAAAATATTCTCCTCGGTCGTGAAGCCTGGGGTGAAAATCACATTGGTGATCGAACGACCTTCGACCTGACAGAGTCACAACAGGTTCTGGCTCGCGCCGTTCTCGCGACAGGCAAACCGGTCATTCTTTTCCTTAATAATGGCAGGCCAGTCGCCCTCCATGACCTTGGTGATGACATTCCCGCTATCCTAACCGCGCACTATGCTGGTCAGGAAACCGGGACCGCCGCCGCGGGGATTCTCTTTGGAAAAACGAACCCGTCAGGAAAACTTACGGTGAGCTGGCCACGCAGCGTTGGCCACATTCCCTCGCACTACAGTCAGCACGGTAGTGCTCGCGTTTTTGATTACGCGGATTCATCACGGAGTGCGGCCTATCCCTTCGGACATGGCCTGAGCTATACGACTTTTTCCTATGGAAAGCCCGAGCTGTCCGGCGATTCGCTCAAGGCTGGCGAGTCGGTCGAAGTGAAGTTCGACGTCAAGAATACAGGCAAACGTGCTGGAACTGAAATCGCTCAATTTTATGTATCGGGAGAAGAATTTTCTATTGCCCGACCGGCGCTGGAGTTGAAAGGGTTTGCCCGCATTTTTCTCAAACCGGGCGAGACAAAAAAAGTGACGGTAAAGCTCGAAGCCGATGATCTCCATTTTCATGACAGATCAATGAACCGCGTCCTTCCCAGAGGCAAATATCTAATTCGCGTCGGCGGATCCTCCACGAAACTAAGTGATCCGGTTTCGATCCGCACCCGGCCGGGCAGCCCGATGAATTTTTCCGGAGCGCCCTCCGCATCGGGTGCCGCGCCGCGGAGAGACGCGATGCCTCCCGCCGAGCAAAAACGTTTAAAAAAGGGCAAACACCCAAACGTGCTTTTTGTGGCGATTGACGATTTGCGTCCGGAGTTGGGAACCTACGGCACCAAAGTTATCACGCCGAATATAGACAAACTCGCCGAGAGCGGGATTCGCTTCGACCGTGCTTATTGCCAACAGTCTGTGTGTGGTGCTTCCCGGCTTTCTCTGATGGGTGGGCTCTACCCGACGCTGACTCGAGAGCAATCTTTTCATGTCAGTGGATGG
>PBTU01000136.1 GCA_002729295.1 Verrucomicrobiales bacterium
TCGCGTTGAGGTAAAGAGCCGCCGCGTCGGTGGAGCTACCTATCAGGTCCCTCTTGAAGTGGATGCCACTCGCTCTGAGTCACTTGGAATGCGTTGGATCATCAATTTTGCCCGTGCCAAGAAAGGCACTCCAATGCATGTCGCCCTCGCCAACGAGATCAAGGACGCTGCCAACAATACCGGCAACTCCGTTCGTAAGCGTGACGATGTCCACAAGATGGCCCAAGCCAACCGCGCCTTCGCCCACTTCCGCTTCTAAGTTAATTTTATAGGGAAGCTCCCCACAGCCCGAAAGGGTCACTCATCATGTCTAAAGTCGCATCCATTCCACCTCGTCCCGTCCCGCTTGAGCGGACACGGAACATTGGGATTGCGGCGCACATTGATGCCGGGAAGACCACCTTGACCGAGCGGATTCTTTTCTACACCGGAATGATCCATCGGATCGGTGAGGTTCACGATGGTGCCACCACTACTGATCATATGGAGCAGGAGCGCGAGCGGGGGATTACCATCACCTCCGCTGCCGTGACTTGCACCTGGAACCAGCGCCCTGAAGAGGGTGTTTCCAAGCTCTTCCCGGAATCCAGCCAGCGCATCAACATCATTGATACCCCTGGCCATGTTGATTTTACCGCTGAAGTTGAACGTTCGCTCCGTGTTTTAGACGGAGCGATTGTTGTTTTCTGCGGGGTCGCCGGAGTGCAGCCGCAATCTGAGACTGTTTGGAGACAAGCAACCAAATACAACGTTCCACGGATCGTGTTCGTCAATAAGATGGACCGTGTTGGAGCCGACTTTGGCAATGTTGTCGAAGAAGTGCAGAAGAAACTCGGCGTAAGAACGGTTCGCATTCTAATCCCAATTGGTTCCGAAGAGAATCTCCAGGGCCAGATCGACGTTCTTAACAAGAAAGCCGTTCTCTACACCGACGATGATGTTCTCGGTTCGACCTACACTCTCGCCGATCTCACCGAAGATCAGCTCTTGATTGCCGAGGACGCCTATTCCGAAATTCTCGAAGCAGTCGTTGATGTTGATGAGCAAGTGGGGGAGCAGTTCCTCATGGAGGAGCCCATCACGGTTGCTGATCTCAAAGCCGGCCTTCGCCGTGCCACGATCGCCAACGACCTCGTGCCTATCGCGGGAGGTTCTGCTTTTAAAAATAAAGGCGTCCAATATCTCCTCGATGCCGTCGTTGATTACCTTCCAAGTCCGCTCGAAATTTCGGCAGCCACCGGAATGGATCCCAAAAACGAAGAGAAGTCCGTTGAGGTGAAAACCTCCGACTCTGAAAAGTTTTGTGCTCTCGCTTTTAAACTCTGGGGAGACAAATATTTCGGCAAACTTGTCTTCTTCCGTGTCTACTCTGGCACCGTCTCCAAGGGGGACATGATCTACAACCCACGCACTCAACAAAAGGAGCGCGTGGGTCGTTTGATTCAAGTCCAAGCCGATAAGCACGAAGAGATCGAAACCTGCTTTGCTGGTGACATCGCCGCTCTGGTTGGTCTCAAGAATGTCCAGACCGGAGACACTCTTTCGCATCAGCAGGCTGGCATTCTTCTTGAGCCACCAAGTTTCCCCGAGCCCGTCATTTCGATGGCTGTTGAGCCACGAACCAAGGCGGACTCGGACAAGATGGTCGTCGGACTTGACCGCCTTTCTGATGAGGATCCGACTTTCGTCGTTCACAAGGACGAGGACACCGGACAAACCATCATCGCGGGCATGGGTGAGCTTCACCTCGAGGTTATCATCGATCGCCTCAAGCGTGAGTTCGGAGTGCAAGCCAATGTTGGTAAGCCTCAGATCGCTTATCGCGAAACCATCACTTCCAAAGCTGCTGGAGAAGGGAAATTCATTCGCGATGCGGCCACTGGCGGCAAGAGTATGTATGGTCATGTGATTCTCGAAGTGACTCCCAACGATTCAGGGAAGGGGATTACCACTGAAAACTCGGTAACCGCCGGGGCTATTCCCAAGGAGTATATCGACTCAGTGATGAGCGGAGTTTCCGAAGCAATGACCAATGGTCAAGTCGCTGGCTTCCCGGTTGTTGACGTTCACGTGAATGTGCAAGACGGCTCCTTCCATGAAGTGGATTCCAATGACAACTCCTTTAAGATTGCGGCTATTTTCGCAATTAAAGACGCCTTCGAAAAGGCCTCGCCAATTCTTCTCGAACCCATCATGGATGTCGAAATTGCGACGCCTGACGAGTTCCAAGGAGACATCATGGGTGACCTGAATCGCCGTCGTGGCCAGATTCAGGAGATTGTCACCAAAGGCCCTGTCGCCAATGTCTCCGCCAACGTCCCACTTGCCGAAATGTTCGGCTATTCCACGGACGTTCGCACCCTTTCATCCGGTCGTGCCTCCTACACCATGGAGCCGAGCAGTTTTGAGGAAGTTCCTCGCAACATCGTTGAGAAACTCGTCGCCGAACGCGGAGGCGGTTACTAAGAAAAAATCATCCACCAAGATACCTTTCCATCATGAATCAGAAAATCCGCATCCGCCTCCGCGCATTCGACCACCGGGCCATCGATCGCTCCACCGTCGAGATTGTCGAGACCGCCAAGCGCACTGGAGCCAAAGTCGCCGGCCCTGTCCCTCTTCCCACTCGGATTGAGAAGTTCTCAGTCAACAGCTCGGTTCACGTGAGCAAGAAAGCTGCCGACCAGTTCGAAGTTCGTACTCACAAGCGCCTTCTCGACATCGTCGATCCAACCGCCCGCACCGTGGATGAGCTCAAGAAGCTCAATCTTCCCGCCGGTGTTGATATTCAGATTCACATTTAATTTTTCACATTAACTTCCAAACGGAACCAGACCCATGTCACTCGGAATCCTCGGTAAAAAAGTCGGTATGACTCGCGTTTTTGACGCAGAGGCAGGCTGCATGATCCCCGTCACTGTCGTCGACGTGAACGGAAACGAATTTCTCCAGGTTAAGACCTCAGAGAAGGACGGCTACTCCGCCATTCAGGTCGCTTATGACGACCAGAAGGAGAAGCGCCTCAACCTTCCTGAGCGCACTCACCAGGCCAAGAACGGCGCCACTGTTGCCAAGAAGCTCGTCAAAGAGTTTCGCTTCGACAGCGACGCAGATATCCCTAGCAAAGAAGACGGGCATCCCGGCGCCAACATCTTCGAAGCCGGACAGTGGGTCGATGTCATCGGCACCACCAAAGGTAAGGGCTTTCAGGGTAACGTGAAGCGCCATGGCCACAATGGTCAACCCGACGGTCACGGTCACATGATGCACCGCAGAACTGGCGCCATTGGTGCTGGCTCGACTCCCGCTCGTGTTTGGAAAAACCAGAAGATGCCAGGACACGACGGTGTTCGTCAGCGCACCACGCAGAATCTCAAAATCGTACAAGTCCGTCCTGAAGACGGAGTCATCCTCATCTCCGGCGCCATCCCCGGGCCAACGACCGGCTATGTCACCGTTCGTCCTGCCCTCAAAAAGTCGTCCGCCAAGTAAACCATTTAGATCGATAGAAAGAACCTGATCCATGTCAGCATTCACAATCCAGGACGCTCAAAGCGCCAATATTCAACTGGTCTCGGACGAGTCCAAGGGAAGCCAGGCGGTGCACGACCTCGTCGTTGCCTATCAGGCCAACCGCCGCTCTGGAACCGCTCAAGCCAAGACCCGTGGAGAAGTCAACGGAACCGGCAAGAAGATGTATCGCCAGAAAGGCACCGGTAACGCCCGTCACGGTGATCGTAAAGCCCCGATCTTTGTTGGTGGTGGTGTCGCTTTCGGCCCTCGTAATCGTTCCTATGCCAAGACCGTTCCCAAGAAAGTCCGCACTCTCGCTCTGCAGCGCGTTCTTGGTGACAAGGTCAACGAAGGAGCGATCTTTCGCGCTGCCTCTCTCGATGTCGAGTCCGGCAAGACCAAGGATTTCGTCGCCGCACTTAAGTCACTGACCGATGCTAAGAAAGTCCTCGTCATCGGCGGAGCATTCACTGATCGAACCTACTATGCCGCGCGGAATGTTCAGTCCGCTCTTTTGCAGACCGTCGAGTCCGTCAACGTCGAGCAGATTCTTCACAGCAATGCTGTTATTATTCTTGATGACGCCCTAGAAACCCTCGCCAATCGCACCGCCTAACCTGACACAGTCATGAGAGACATTTACCAAGTTATCGATACCGTTCGCATGTCCGAGAAGGCTGCCCTTCTCCAGGAGAACGAGAACACTTACACCTTCAAGGTTGCCCAGGGCGCCAATAAGATCGAGATCAAGCAAGCAGTTGAAAAGCTCTTCAAGGTTAAGGTCCTGGACGTTCGCACAAGCAACTACGCAGGAAAAGCCAAGCGCCGCCGTCGTGCCGACGCCGGACGCACCGCAAGCTGGAAGAAAGCAATCGTCCGTCTCAAGGATGGCGACTCTCTCGATCTCATTTAATTTTCAATTCTCCCTTATTTAGGAATCTCAGTCAGAAAGGATCATTCCAATGCCACTGAAAAGTTTTAAGCCCGTTACTCCCGCGAATCGTTACAAGATGCTTCCGGGGTTCGACGAAATCACCAAGTCCAAGCCTGAAAAAACCCTCCTCGAAGTCAAAAAGCGCTCCGGGGGTCGCAACAATCAGGGTCGTATTACCTGTCGCCACATTGGTGGGGGACACAAGAAGAAGTACCGTCTCGTCGACTTTAAGCGTACTAAGCGTGACCAGGTTGCGGAAGTTGTCGGTATCGAATACGATCCCAATCGGACTTGTCGTATCGCTCTTCTGAAATATGAAGACGGAACCAAGAGCTATATTCTCGCACCATCGGGTCTTACCGATGGTGACAAGGTCGTCTCCGGTGAATCTGTCGAGCCCAAGGTTGGTAACGCCATGCCTTTGAAGAACGTTCCTCTCGGAACCGCCATTCACAATATCGAGCTCCGCCCTGGATCAGGTGGTAAGGTTGCCCGCTCTGCCGGGCAGCAAGCCATTCTCCAGTCCCGTGAAGGAGGATACGCCTTCATCAAGATGCCTTCCGGCGAATTGCGCAAGTTTCACGAAGAAAGTTACGCGACCATCGGAACCGTTGGAAACCGTGACCACATGAAGGAAATTTCTGGGAAGGCCGGTCGCACACGTTGGCAGGGCAAGCGCCCAAGCGTTCGCGGAATGTGCATGAACCCCGTGGATCACCCGAACGGTGGTGGTGAGGGTAAGTCCAAGTCCGGTGGTGGTCGTCAGCACCTCAAGTCTCCCTGGGGACACGTCAAGGGTCAAAAGACTCGTAAAAAGCACAATCCTACCGACTCCTTCATCATCGAAGATCGTCGTAAGAACAAGCGAAAGTAAACTTCTCTCTATACTAATCATTCATCATTTTCCATTATGGCACGTTCACTGAAAAAAGGCCCATACGTTGATCAAAAGCTTCTTGCCAAGATCGATGCTTCTGTCGAATCCGGCAACAAGAAGCCAATTAAAACCTGGAGCCGTCGCTCCATGATTACTCCTGACTTTGTCGGTCAGACCTTCGCTGTTCACAACGGCAAAACCTTCGTCCCTGTTTTTGTTTCTGAAAACATGGTAGGTCATAAGCTGGGTGAGTTTTCGCCCACCCGCATCTTCAAAGCCCACGGCGGAATTGGTAAGAAGTAATCTCTTAAAAGAATTTCCAACATCTCTATTCTCATGCCTCTCTCATTTAACAGCGCTCTTGCCAGCGGATTGCTCCTTCTCGGAGTATTCGGCAGCACCGCTGTTGCCCAGGATGAGGTAAAGGGGGTTGTTGAACTTGAGCGCGAAAATCGCCTCCTGAAACTTCAAGTTGATAATCTCTCGGTTAGCCTCGGTGCCGCTTTGGCCCGTGAGGAGACCAAGACCGCATCACTTAAGGACGTTAAGCAGCATCTCGCTCTTTTCGGGAAGGATTTCTTTGAAGATGGCGACACCAGGCTGCGCCACGCCGTTTCCGACTATCAGGTCGCCCGAGAGAATCTCACTGAACTTGAGAATGCTACCTTCGACCTGATTCCAGCTATTAGAAATTACCTTCGCACCGCCGTTGCTTCGGATCCCGAAGCCCGCTCCGATGTGGAGGTGAAAATCCGCGAGCTCGAAGTTGCTCTGGGCCAGCGCCAGCAGCCCAAGCGCAAAATCGAGCAGGGGACCGCCCAAGAGGCTCGCATAGTAACTATTGACTCCAACACCGGACTCGTCGTAGTGAATGCTGGCCGTGATGCGGACCTCAACGTTGGGATGCGTTTTCGTATTGAACGTTCTGGAACTCATATTGGTGACGCCATCGTTGCCACCACCCGACCTGATGTCAGCGGATTGCTGATGCAGTCACTGGTAAATCAAGACAATCAGGTGCGCCCAGGCGACACCGCCAAACTTATTCTCAACAACTGAACCGCAAAACTGATGCAAGTTCGCTCGACCACCAAATACGCTCGGATTTCTCCGAAAAAGATGCGCGACGTCGCTCGTGAAATTCAGGGACTCGCTGTCTCCGAAGCTCTCGACGCTCTGACATATACTCCCCGTAAGGCTGCACACCTGATCGGGAAAACTCTCAAAAGCGCGATCGCAAACGCCGAGAATAATCACGAGCTCTCCGCTGACGAATTAATCGTCGGACAAGCCGTCATCGGCGAAGGACCAACCCTCAAGCGTTTCAAGCCGCGTGCTCGAGGATCCGCAGGAGCCATTCGCAAGCGAACCAGCCACATTTTCATTACTCTCACCGATGAGTTCGAAGCTCCCGAGGAGAAGAAGCGTTCTGGAAAAGCCAAAAAACGTGACACCGCGAAGCCCATGTTTGGACAGACCAAGGCCGCTTCAGCCAAGGAAGAGTCCGTCGCTGAAGAGGAAGTCACCGAAGAGGAAGTCACCGAAGAGGAAGTCACCGAAGAGGAAGTCTCCGAGGAAGCCGCTGAAGAAGTTGAAGCCACCGAAGAATCAACCAAGCCTGCCGCCGAGTAAGCCAACCAATCATTTTACACCTTAAGAATCATGGGACAAAAAGTTAATCCAATCGGGTTTCGCCTCGCAGTCAACAAAGACTGGCGCTCCAAGTGGTATGCCGAAGGCAAGGACTACACCACCAAGCTTCACGAAGATCTGAAGATCCGTAAGTATATTGCGGGCCGCCTGCAGACTGCTGCTCTCTCCAAGATCGTTATCGAACGTGCCTGGAACAGCGTTCGCATCACACTTCACACTTCACGTCCCGGACTCGTTATTGGACGTAAGGGATCTGAGATCGAGAAGATGACCAGTGAAATCAGTAAGATCTGTAACGGATCGCAGGTGAAAATCGACATCATCGAGATTCGTAAGCCTGAACTTGATGCCCAGCACGTTGCCGAGCAGGTCTGCATTCAGCTTGAGCGGCGTATCGCTTTTCGCCGCGCCATGAAGCGTTCCATCCAGACTGCCATGGATTTCGGTGCCAACGGCATCCGCATCCGCTGCGCGGGTCGCCTTGGTGGAGCTGATATCGCCCGCGCGGAATGGTATCGCGAAGGTAAAGTCCCTCTTCAGACTCTCCGCGTTCCCATCGATTATGGATTCGCCGAAGCCAAGACCGTTTACGGAATCATTGGTGTGAAGTGCTGGATCAACAAGAGCGAAGATTCCGATAAGGGTTCACGCCCTCCGGGTCATGATCGTCCTCGTCGCCGCGGGCCCGGAGGCCCCGGTGGTGACCGCCGCGGAGGAGGTGGTGGTGATCGTCGCGGAGGCGGCGGTGGCCAAGACCGTCCTGATAATAATTCCGACAAACCCGCCGATGCTCCAGCGACACCCGCTTCCTAGTCAGGCACTTTATTTAACCACAAAATCTTAGGAGGATAAAATTATGCCATTAATGCCCAAAAGAACGAAGTTCCGTAAGTCCCACCGTGGGAGCCGGAGTGGCAATGCACAGCGCGGAACGAACGTAAGCTTCGGTGACTTCGGCCTCCAGGCCGTCGGTCGCGCATGGATGACCAACCGCCAGATCGAGGCTTGTCGTGTCACCATTAACCGTTTTCTCAAACGTAAAGGTAAGACTTGGATCCGGGTTTTCCCTCATAAGTCCATTACTCGTCGCCCACCCGAAACTCGCATGGGTAAGGGTAAAGGCTCAGTTGATGCCTGGGTCGCCGTGATTCGTCCTGGCACCATGCTTTTCGAAGTCGGTGGTGTCCCTGAGTCCCAAGCTCGTGAAGCCATGCGCCTAGCTTCCTACAAGCTTGGATTTGAAACCCGCTTTGTTTCCCGCAGCAAGCACTGATTCTAAACAATCGAAAGGAATTCCGTCATGCCACAGCAAAAATTTAAAGAAATCGCCGAGCTTAGCTCTGATGAACTTCAGTCTCGCCTGCAAGAACTCAAGCAGGAGGCTCTAACCCTCCGTATTCAGCAGTCCACCGGTCAGCTCGAAAATACCGCCCGCCGTCGCATGGTCCGCCGCGAAATTGCTCGCGTCATGACCATTCTCAATCAACGTAAGTCTGCTTAGTTCCTGAGCTACCCAACCATTTAACTTATTTCCAAAATGAACGAAGATCAGGAAAATACCGCCGCTGCCGAAGCCGCTCCTGCTGCCAAAACCGACTTTGTGCCTTCCGAGGCCAAAGAAGGGAAAAACCAGAAGGTCCGTGTGGGTATCGTCAAGTCGACCAGCATGAACAAGACAATCGTTGTTGAATACGTCAACCGTGTCCCGCACCCCAAGTTCAAGAAGATTATCAAGCAGTCGAAGAAATTCTACGCACACGATGAAAATGGCGAAGCTGCCGTCGGAGACAAGGTCCGCATTCAGGAGACCAAGCCAATTTCAAAACTCAAACGCTGGGAACTCGTTGAAGTTCTCGTTCACTAATTGAACTGCGGAATACTTCGTAATTATTACCTTTAATCCAACCATACCTATTTAGCCATGATCCAGATGGAATCAAAAATCGAGGTAGCCGATAATACCGGCGCCCGTCAGGCCAAGATGATCGGTGTCATCGGCAAGCGGACCAAGTCTGCTCGAGTCGGCGATATCATCACTGCTCACATCCGTGAATCCATACCCACCGCTTCTGTGAAGAAGGGCAGCGTCGTTAAGGCGGTTGTCGTTCGCACCGCTTATCCTGTTCGTCGTGCCGACGGTTCTGTTCTTCGATTCGATTCGAATGCAGTGGTCATCATCGACAAGGACGGCAATCCAAAGGGAACCCGGATTTTCGGCCCCGTCGCCCGTGAGCTTCGCGAAAAGAACTTCATGAAGATCGTGTCCCTCGCTCCCGAGGTGCTCTAATTCCACCAACCCTCAATTTTTAGAGACATGAAAATCAAGACTCACGTAAAAACTGGTGACGAAGTCGTCGTCATCTCCGGCAATCACAAAGGAAAACAGGGGACTGTTACCTCCGTGAATGCCGCCAAAGATCAGGTCATCGTCGAAGGTGTCCGCAAGATCAAAAAGGCCATGCGCCGCACCGAAGAGAACCAGGATGGGGGAATCGAGGAGCAGGACGGCCCCATTCACATTTCCAATGTAAAAAAAGTCTAGGTCAGATTGCCTGGCTATGTCAGGAACCCTACCAACCCGCGCGCTTAAGCACGTCTAACCAAACGCTGACCCGCCAAAAATAATGAAACCAACACTCCAAAGCCGTTACGAGGAGACGCTTGCAAAAGCTCTCCAGGAAGAGCTCGGCTTTAAAAACGTTAACGAGGTTCCGCGCCTCGAGAAAATCTCGGTCAACAGTCATGTTGGTCACTACGCCAACGAACGAAAGGCTGCCGTCGAAGACGCTGTCCAGGAAGTCTCCAAGATTACTGGGCAGAGGCCATCCATCGTATACGCTCGCAAGAGTGTGGCGAACTTCAAAGTTCGTGAAGGCGAAGCCGTCGGAGCCCGTGTCACCCTTCGCGGTGCACACATGTGGGAATTCCTCGACCGATTCATCAACATCACCTGCCCGAACATTCGTGACTTCCGCGGTCTTCCATTCAAGTCCTTTGACGGACGTGGAAACTACGCTGTTGGATTCTCGGACCAGTCGATCTTTCCCGAGATCGAACTCGATCAGATCAAACGCCAGATTGGCTTCGACTTCATCTTCGTGACTTCTGCGAAGTGTGATGCTGATTCCAAAGCTCTCCTCAAGGCCCTCGGGATGCCCTTCCGTGATAACGTAAAGGAAGAATCCGCTGCCTAAACCCACGAACTGGAAAACACAGAACCATGGCAACTCTTACAGACCCTATCGCAGATTTCCTCATTCGCTTGAAGAATGCCTCGCGTGCGAACAACGACTCGTTCCGCGCCCCGCATTCCAAGCTTAAGGCGGAAATCGCCCGTATCCTCAAAGAAGAAGGTTACATTTGGAACTATGAAGTCGACACCACCGGGACATTTCCCGAGCTCGTGGTGAAGACCAAGTTCGTTGACGGTGTGCCGGCCCTCACTGACCTCAAGCGGGTCTCCAAGTGTGGTCGTCGCAAGTATACCGGATCCCAGGAAATTCCCCGCGTTCTCAATAACATGGGTATTTCCATCCTCTCCACATCGAAAGGTGTGATGACCGGGCATCAGGCACGAAAAGACAAAGTCGGCGGCGAGATTATCGCCTTCGTTTGGTAAAACCCCTGACTCAGAAAACAGAACCATGTCACGAGTAGGACTCAAAGCAATCCCCGTAGTCGATAAGGTCAGCCTTACCATCGACGGGCAGAACGTTACCGTCGATGGACCCAAGGGAAAACTAGCCATCGAGCTTCCGGAAGGAATCACTATCAAGCAGGACGAGAAAGAAATCACCGTGGAGCGCTCGAGCGAGTTGCGTCACGTGCGTGCTCTTCACGGAACATTCCGCAGCCTCATCAATAACCTCCTCATCGGCGTCTCCGTGGGATTCGTCAAAGAGCTCGAGATTCAAGGTGTTGGTCTCCGTGCTGCTGTTAAAGGCAAGAATCTTGACCTTAGCCTAGGTAAGTCACACCCCATCCTTCATTCTATTCCAGAAGGTCTCAAAGTTGAGGTCACCGAGAATACCAAGATCAAGGTTGAGGGAATCGACAAGCAACTCGTCGGGCAGTTCGCTGCCGAAGTGCGTGCTTATTATCCACCCGAGCCGTACAAGGGCAAAGGTGTCCGCTATGTTGGTGAATACGTCCGCCGCAAAGCTGGTAAGTCCGTTAAATAAATCCTGACGAAACCAAAGAACTTCATAGTACAATGAGCACTCTCAATCGAAAGGAACTCCGCCGCAAGGTGCACCGCCGCATTAGGAAAAAGATCTCCGGAACTGCCGAGCGTCCTCGCCTTGCTGTTCACTTTTCCAATAAAAACGTCTACGCCCAGATTATCGATGATGTCGCGGGCAAGACCCTCTGTTCCGCCTCGACTCTTGATAAGGAAATCGAAGCGACCGGAGCCAGCAAAGCAACCGGTGAAGCCGTCGGCAAACTCGTCGCCCAACGCGCCGTTGATGCCAAGATCGAAGCAGTTGTCTTCGACCGTGGTGGTCACATCTACAACGCCAAGGTGAAATCACTCGCCGATGCCGCCCGCGAAGGTGGTCTTAAATTCTAATTCTACCTCTGACTCAAAATGGCAAATAACGAAACTCCCAAGCCTGCTGATAATGCAAGTGGCGCCAACCCAGCTGATGCAGCTGCCAATCCTACTAACGCAGGAAATCCCGGTGACTCCCGTCGTGGTGATAATCGTGGCGGTGGCCGCGGTGGCAGTCGCGGACCTCGCAAGGACTTCAGTCCTCCCAAGTATCAGGACAAGGATGGTAACGAGCTGATTGAAAAAGTCGTTTTCATTAACCGTTGCTCCAAGGTGGTAAAAGGTGGACGTCGTTTCAGTTTCTCTGCTCTCGTCGTCTCCGGTAACCAAAAAGGTTCTGTGGGTGTTGGATTTGGTAAGGCTAACGAAGTTGCCGAATGTATTCGCAAGGCTAACGAGACCGCCAGTAAGAGCCTGCAGAAAATGCAGCTCAATAATGGCACGATTCCTCACGAAATCTACGCCGAGTCCGGTGGTGGCAAGGTGCTTCTGAAGCCAGCTTCTCCGGGAACGGGGATCATCGCTGGCGGTGGGGTGCGTGCGGTCTGTGAGGCTGTCGGAATCACCGACGTTCTCGCTAAGTCTATTGGCTCCAACAACCATGCTAACGTGGTCAAGGCAACTCTCAAGGCGCTTTCACAGCTCCGCAATCGCGACGAAATTCTTACCCTTCGCGGCAAGAAGAAAGAGAAGGCCATCTAATCGTTCTTTCCAGCAACTAACTCTAAAGAAATTTCATTACAATGAATCTCCATAATCTCAAGCCGAATCCCGGAGCCAAGCATCGCCGCAAGCGTCTTGGTTGCGGAGAAAGTTCGGGCCTTGGTAAGACCTCCGGACGGGGTCACAAGGGTCAAAAGTCTCGTTCCGGTGGGGGTGTTCGCCCTGGATTCGAAGGTGGTCAGATGCCTCTGGCTCGTCGCCTTCCCAAGCGTGGCTTCAGTAACCTGCAATTCCGCGACACCATCGCGACTGTTAACGTCTCCCAACTCGAGTATTATTTCGAAGCCGGAGACGAGGTCAATGAAGCGACTCTTCGTGAGAAGGGACTCGTGAAAGGCCA
>PBTU01000137.1 GCA_002729295.1 Verrucomicrobiales bacterium
GCTACACCGATTTCGGCAAGGCCGGAACAATTGCGAGGCGAAACGACCTCAAAGATTTTGAAGCAACCCAACTAATTCTTTCCAACAACATTCGCGTGAACTTCAAGCAGACTGACTTCGCCAAAAACAGCATTAGTCTGAGTGCTCGATTTGGCTCGGGTCAGTTGACTCAACCTAAAGACGTTCCAGGAATGGATCGCTTTGCGAGCATGGTTTTACAAGGCGGCGGATTGGGTAAGCATTCAGAAGATGAGCTAAAACGAATTCTTGCAGGTAAGAACGTTGGTGTGGGCTTTGGTATTGGCGAAGGTGATTTTTCACTTGGCGGTCGCACCACTCCCGAAGATCTCGAACTTCAGCTTCAGTTAATGTGCGCCTATCTCACTGACCCGGGTTTCCGTCCTGAAGCCGAGCGAATGTTCAAGATGGCCCTGCCCATGATCTACAAACAGCTCGAGCACTCCATGCAGGGCGCCATGGTCCAGATGAGCAGCCAGCTATACGGAGGCGATGATCGCTTCGAATTCCCGCCTCGGGAAAAAGCGCTTTCCTACAAAACCGAACAGGTTAAAGGATGGCTCCTCCCTCAGTTTGAGGACAGTTATCTTGAACTCACTGTCGTGGGTGACTTCGATAAGGAGAAGCTTATCCCTCTCCTCTTAAAAACCTTCGGAG
The DNA here is from genome assembly GCA_002729295.1 of Verrucomicrobiales bacterium. GTDB lineage: Bacteria > Verrucomicrobiota > Verrucomicrobiia > Verrucomicrobiales > Akkermansiaceae > SW10. Next base: position 676 of record PBTU01000137.1, read on the forward strand.
CCCTTCCTGCACGGAAGGACTCAAAGCCTGACTACGTCGAGAGGCGGAGGATCTATATGCCTTCCAGTCCTGGCCGCGAATTACTCAACTTCGACTCCAAGATCCCCAACGCGGCAGCCGTTGCCGTTTGGAAAATTCCAGCTACCGGGGACAATATTAAGCGGAGCCGTCGATTCAACATCCTCAGCTCCATCCTCAGCGACCGCTTGCGTGAGGAAATTCGTGAAAAGCTTGGCGGTTCCTACAGCCCCCGTGCCGGCGCCGCGCCCAGCCAGGTCCTCGATTTCGGAATGATGCGTGCCATGGCCCAGGTGAAACCGGAAGAGACCAAGAAATACGGAGAACTCATGATAAAGCTCGCTAACATCATGGCACAAAAAGGAGTAACTCAAGATGAACTCGAACGTGCGCTCAAGCCCCTCCAATCTAATCTCAAGGAATCTCTTCGCGACAATAGTTACTGGCTTGGAACCGTCCTTGGAGCGAGTCAGGAAAAACCCCACGTTCTGGACTGGGCTCGCACTCGCGACAGCGATTACGCCGCTGTCACCGTGGAAGAGCTTAACGCGCTCGCCAAAGAATTCCTTAAGAAGGACAACGCGCTTCTCTACGAGCTCGTTCCGAAGGAAAGCCAGTAGAAGGAGTAGTGATGATCCGTGTTTTCATTTCCACCCTCACTGCCACTCTCATTCTAAGTGGCAATACGTTCGCCCAGAAACAGAAAGCGAAACCTTTTCAGTGGGTTAATACGTCTACGAAAGCGCTTCCCCAAGGAGTGAGGCACGCCACCTTCCAGAGCGCCTCAATGCAACTGAGGGTGGGATACACGATTTATCTTCCTCCATCATACTCGACTGGCTCGAAAGTGCGCTTTCCAGTGGTCTACCACCTTCATGGTGGGCGCCCCGGCAATGAGCTGAAAGCTATCCAATTGGCCCGTTTTGTTGATAAAGCAATCAAAGAAAAGGAGATCAAGCCAATGATCTACGTCTTTCCCAATGGAGGTCCTGTAAGTTGGTATAACTATCCTCAAATTAAAAATGGTGCCGGTGAAAATGTTTTTATCAAAGAACTCATCCCACACATCGACAAAACCTACCGCTCCATTGGTTCCAGCAAAGGTCGCGCTATTGAGGGATTCTCCCAGGGAGGCCGTGGAACTACCCGAATCATGTTTAAGCACCCCCACCTCTTCAGCTCTGCCGCGCCCGGAGGATCAGGTTACGAACCGGAGCAACGAGTCAGGGATAACAACGGAGCCGAGAGTGAGCGCGTAAAGTTCGCACCCGGATACAACACTTGGGATCTAGCGAAGAAGTATTCAGAGAGAGAGGGGCGACCGAAGCTTCCAATTCTTCTCTGGGTTGGCACAAAAGGTTTCAACTACGAGTTCAACCTCAAGTTCAGCAAATTTCTTCAGAAGCTTAAGATTCCACACTCAAAACTTATTATTGAAGGAGCCAAACACAGCGCATCTCAAATATACGAAATGCGTGGCTTGGATCTGATGAAGTTCCATCAGAAAAACTTTGCAGAGTCGTCCTCGAACTAAACGCCAAGCTCCCGGCGAACCAAATCCAAAGCCCGCTGGCTGACTTGCCGCTTAAAGTCGAGCCGGTTACGCGGATGAATTTCCTTAAAGGTCTTCACGCCCTCCTTAGCCGCCAGTCCTATGCAAACTGTCCCGACCGGCTTTTCTTCATTCCCGCCGTCAGGGCCGGCAATTCCTGTCACGCTGACAGCAATATCGGCCCCGCTCTCGCGTAGGGCACCCACTGCCATTTCCCGGGCGACTTCTTCACTTACGGCGCCATGAGCTTTCAAGGTTTCTTCGGAAACATCGATTAGTTGTGACTTCGCTGCATTCGAATAGGTCACGAATCCATGGGTGAATACCTCTCTTGAGCCCGCCACGTCGGTGATCCGATTAGCAATTAATCCTCCAGTACAGCTTTCCGCAGTGCTTAGCCTCTTGCCCGCTTTTTGAAGCGCGTGAACGACGATCGTTTCGAGATTACGACCGTCATCCGACACTAGGAATTTTCCGAACTTATCATCCGCAAGTTGACGCCCAGCGGCAATGGATTCTTCCGTGCCGATTAAACGAAGATCCACCTCCCCAAGACGGGCACAGTATCCGATTTCGAGATCATCGATTTGCGCGAGGGCCTCATCGAGACTCTCATGGAAATCACTTTCGCCAATCCCGACAAATTTCAACTCCTGCACCTGGGAGATATTCTCCACTCCGGCGAGTGCCTTGATCCGAGGCAACACCTCGTCATGAAACATGGGATAGAGCTCCCTCGGCGGTCCGGGTAAAAGAAAGATTCCGCAAATTGGCCCTCCACCCAATCGCGGCGGGGCGTAGATTCCCGGTGCTGTGCCATTTTTGTTAGGAAGAACATCAGAGCCAACCAACACCTCGGCTTGCTTGAGATTTGAATCTGCCATCACCCTGCTGCGCTTGGCGAAAAAATCCTTAAGAGACCTCAAAGCGGCTTCGTCTTCGATCAACTCAACCCCCAGCACCTTCGCAGTCGCCTCACGAGTGATGTCATCGCTGGTTGGGCCAAGTCCACCGGTCACGATAACGACATCACAACGATGACAAGATTCACGCAAGGCCTCCTCAATGGCGATCCCGTCGGGCACAGTCATTTGGCGTTGAACACGCAGCCCCCACTTTACCAATTCCTGACCGATCCACGTTCCGTGGGTATTCGCTGTCGAACCCAGCAAGAGCTCCGTTCCGGTGTTTAAGATTTCAATCCTCATCTTCTTTCCAGGCAACTTCCTTGGCATCGCCCCAGAGATTTTCAAGGGCATACATGTCACGAAGTTCGTAATCGAGGATATGGACCATGACGTCGATGAAATCTAGAACGACCCAGCGGGTCGCTGCTTTCCCCTCGGTAGCATTGGCCGGATCCGACCCCTTCTGCTTCACAAACTTTTCAATGTCACGGGTGATTGCCTTCAAATGCGGCATGGAATTCCCCGAACACACGAGCATGAAATCTGTGAGGGTGGAAATTCCTCGCAGATCAAAAATACGAATATCTTCGGCTTTTGTTTCATCAGCAGCCTCGGCACAAGCGAGGGCGAGATCGAGTCCGTTCATCATAAGAAGCAATGGAAATAAGGTGGTCCCTGAAACGGGAAAACCGGCTATTTAGCCGGTCTCTGTCCTGAAAAACCCATCCATTCCCAGCAAAATGCGAAGGATGGTGGAGCGTAGCGGATTCGAACCGCTGACCCCCTGCATGCCATGCAGGTGCTCTACCAACTGAGCTAACGCCCCCCGTTCCTTTAGGACGGGCGAAGGAGTAGAGTTAGCTCCCCTCGCTTGCAAGCGAAAAACGCCCCCATTCCAAATTTGGATGAGTCGAATCCTTGCACCCAAAAAGGAATTTAGGTAACTCAAGGTCATGTCAGCACTTCTCATTCCGCTTTCGAAAGGATTCCTGGGCCTCATGGGCATCTCTTCGTTTATGTTTATCAGCATCAAGAAGAATGTTGAATTGCAGATTCAAGAAATAGAGTTGGAGGCAGCCGAGTTGCAACTCAAACAACAAAAGCTCGAACTCAAAGCAGTTCCCGAAAAGAAGTAGCGGAGTCTTTTGCTCTCTGAATTCAACTACCTACTCATTTCATGATAGCCATTCTAATCCCACCTCTGAAGGACTTCATCGGCCTCACCGCAGCTCCATCATTCCTGTTCTTTGCAGGTTCCGAAGATTGAGCAAAAATTAGCACTTCGCTAATCCAACATTTTCTCCCTCAAACCCGCCTCAGGGATTCCGCAGCTCAGGGATTTGCTAATGGTAAGTCGTCGTTTCGCGATCTGCCGATAACACCAATTTCTCAGAGAGAGCGGACATGCTCTCATTGAAATCCCCACAAGGGCTGCCACTCCGCCTGTAGCAATCAACAATCGCTCCACCGCCAAAGCCGCCCTGCTCAATTCACCCCTTCCGTAAAACGCCATCGAATCTTCGTTGAGCGCAATACCTACTCTTCTCGCAGATTCACCCTGCAAGGGTGCGAATCGAAGCCGGTCTTGCTCATCCAGTCGATGCAACCACTTGACCACTCCCTGACACATCAGGCAGTCGCTGTCGAAAAAGACAATGTTGCACGCCTTATCCTTCATCACAGTTAGCTTGCCACATCCCATCGAAAAATCGATGCTCTCTTTAGAGAATGTCCAAGAATACCCGCATCCACGACCTCCCCGACGAGCAGCGCCCGCGGGAAAAAATGGCAAATCTAGGTGCCGGAGCTCTCTCCAACGAGGAGCTCCTCGCGATCTTCCTGCGCACCGGGACCAAAGGATCCAGCGCCATTGAAATCGGACGTCAATTAATCACCAAGCACGGCAGCGTCGCAGCCTTGGCCAAACTGGATCTCCACGAACTCTGCAAAGAACACGGCCTGGGGCTTGCCAAAGCCTGCCAACTTCAGGCCGCCTTCGAGCTTGGCTCCCGGGCTGTTCGCGAAGGCTCTAAATCAACCCCGCTCAAAAACTCCCGGAATATCTACGATTTCCTCGCGCCCCAACTAGCTCACCTTCCCACCGAAAAACTTTTCGTTCTCTCCCTCGACAGCCGACTCAACCTGATCCGTATGCGTGAACTTTCCAGTGGAACCACCAGCAGCACTGTTGCCAGCATTCGCGATGTCCTCCGCCCCGTCATCATCGATCAGGCCCACGCCTTCATCATCGCTCACAATCACCCTTCCGGCGACACCACCCCGAGCACTCACGATCAAACATTCACGACCAACCTCTCCAAAGCCGCCAGGCAAATGGAGCTCCCCCTCATCGATCACATTATTATCGGACGCCCCATTAATGGTGCTGCGCCTTACTTTTCCTTTTTTGAACACGACCGTCTTTAAAATTCATCATGCCAGAAATTCATCCCACCGCCTTGGTCTCCGAAAACGCGCAACTCGACGACGATGTCGAAGTCGGCCCGTTTTCCATCATCGAAGACGGAGTTATTATTCGATTTGGTTGCCGCATTAATTCACACGCTAAAATTTGTCGTGGTGTTATAATGGGTAAAGAGAACATCATCGAACATGGAGCCGTCATCGGCGGAGCTCCTCAAGATCTTGGATTCAATTTGAATACCGATTCAGGCGTTCTCATTGGAGACGGAAACACATTCCGAGAATATGTCACCATTCACCGCAGCACCCGGGCCGGCGGGAACACTATCATCGGAAACGAAAATTACCTCATGGCCGTCGCTCATCTCGCGCATGATGTCGTGATCGGAAATAATAATATTCTCGCCAACAATACCATGCTCGCCGGCCATGTCACTTTGGGGAACAACACTTTTCTTGGAGGAGGTGCCGGCGTCCATCAGTTCACTCGCATCGGGGACTGCGCCATGATTCAGGGGAATGCCGTGATGACCCGGGACGTTCCACCCTACTGCATCGTCCATCAAGTCAACCAACTCTCCGGCCTGAATTCGGTCGGACTCAAACGCGCAGGATTCTCACCCGCGGAGCGTAAGGAAATCAAGCTGGCCCACACCATCCTTTTCCGCACCAAAGGTTCCCGTGCCGAGAGCCTTGCCGAGGCCGATCTTCAGACCTGGGGAGAGGCCGCAACCGCGCTAATCGAAGCGGTGCGAACCCCGTCCTCAAAGGGAATTTTGACCCGCTGAGTGCTTTTTTCTTTTGCAAAAAGTCCGGCAACTCCTTACGGACCTGTCAGACATATTATGAGCAAGCGAGTTCTCCTCACCACGACGTCTTTCCAGGATACTCCTGGAACACACCAAGATCTCCTCAACTCCCAGGACTGGGAGATCATACGCGCTCGCGGGCCACTTTCCGAAGCAGAAATGCTCGATCTCTCCGGCGACTTCGACGCCTTTCTTTGTGGAGATGACGCCATCACTTCCTCCGTCATCGACAAGTCGCTCCCCCGCCTTCAGACCATTTCCAAATACGGCATCGGCCTCGACAAGATCGATGTCGAATACGCCACCGAAAAGAAAATCCCCGTCCTCTTTACCCCCGGCGTCAATCATACCACCGTCGCTGAACACACCTTCGGACTCCTTCTCGGTATCACCAAAGACATCCAATCCAATGCCGTTGCCGTGCAAAATGGCGAGTGGGTCGCCGGATGGAAAAAGCCCGTAGGTAACGAAATTATGGGCAAGACCATCGGTATCCTCGGCCTCGGACGAATCGGCAAGGAGGTCGCCATACGCGCCAAAGCCTTCGGCATGAAAATCATCGCCTTCGACCCCTACTTCGACGAAACCTTTGGCGAAAAGCATAGCGTCAAGAAGTGCGCTGACATGGACGAAGTTCTGCACAACTCCGATGTCGTCTCTCTCCACTGTTTCCTCACCAAGGAAACCGAAGACATGATTAACGTAACCAAGATTGCCGAAATGCGCGACGGGGTCATTGTTCTCAACTGCGCCCGTGGCGAACTCGTCAACACCAACGACATCGCCGGTGCTCTCAAGAGTGGCAAGGTGGGCGGGTACGGGGCCGACGTTCTCGACGCCGAACCACCAGCGCCCGATCACATTCTCATCGGTGCCCCCAATTGTATCATCACGTCGCACATCGGATCCCGCACCCACGAATCTGTCCAGCACCAGGCCAACCGATGCCTCCACAACGCGATTAATTTCTTCGCCGGCGAAGACGACGTCCTCTGTGCCAATGGTGTTCTCTAGTTTTTCAACAATTTCTCAACTTAGTAAATAATCCCATGTCCCTAGACATCAAACCAGCCTCAGAATGCGCCTACGATATCTTGTCGATGGGCGAAATCATGCTCCGTCTCGATCCCGGTGACGGCCGCGTTCGCACCACCCGTCAATTCCAGGCCTGGGAAGGCGGTGGGGAATACAACGTTGCCCGTGGACTCCGTCGCTGCTTCGGCAAGCGCGCCGCCGTCCTCACCGGGTTTGTCGATAACGAAGTCGGACGCCTCCTCGAAGACCTCATTCTCCAGGGTGGCGTCGATACCCAGTTTATTAAGTGGGCAGACTTCGACGGACTTGGAGTGGCCGCGCGAAACGGACTCAACTTTACCGAACGCGGCTTCGGTGTGCGCGCCGCAAAAGGCACCTCCGACCGCGGGCACACTGCAGCCTCCCAACTCACCGTCGACGACTTCGACTTCGAACACATCTTCGGAACCCTCGGCGTCCGCTGGTTCCACACCGGTGGTATATTCGCAGCCCTCTCCGAAGGCAATGCACAACTCACCATCGAGGCCTGCAAGATTGCCAAGAAGCACGGCACAATTGTTTCCTACGACCTGAACTACCGTCCTTCGCTTTGGAAATCCATCGGTGGTCAGGCCAAGGCTCAGGAGGTCAACCGTGAGATCGCCAAGTATGTCGACGTCATGATTGGCAACGAGGAAGACTTCACCGCCTGCCTCGGATTTGAAGTCGAAGGCGTTGACGGAGAAAACATCACCGGCATCGACATCTCTAATTTCAAGAAGATGATTGAAAAAGCCGTTGCCGAATTCCCTAACTTCAAAGCGACTGCGACAACACTCCGTGAAGTGCACACTGCTTCTGATAACGACTGGGCTGCTCTTGCCTGGCACGACGGTGAATTTCACGATTCAGTCAACCGCGAGCACCTTGAAATCTTCGACCGCGTCGGCGGTGGTGATTCATTTGCATCCGGACTTATCTACGGATTTCTGGAATACAACGACGCCGGTCAAGCCGTCGAATGGGGAGCCGCCCACGGCGCCCTCGCCATGACCACTCCCGGCGACACCACCATGGTGACCCGCGCTGAAGTAGCTAAACTCGTCGGCGGAGGCTCCGCCCGCGTGGATCGATAGATCCTCCTACATTTTAACTACAGCCCTGTCTCGCCCTCTGAGACATGGGCTTTTTGTTTCCATAACGACGATAATATTCACTCTCTTTGTGAATGCTGGATGAAGGAATAGTGAATTCTATTTACCTCACTCCCATCTCCACCAAGCGGTCGACGGTCCATTGGTGCCCCTCGCGAAACTCGAGTTGATCGCCCTCGTCTGCCTTCAATAACTTCCAGCATTCCTGAGCCTCCCGGAGATATCCAATCGCCAGGTCTTTCTTGCCAGCCAGATTGGCAGAGTGACCGAGATCTCCGCAAAGATAGGCGAGTGATCTTCGGACTGTCCCCGGATTTGGTCTCTTCGCTCCTGATTTTAAGAGGGCCGCCAATTCGTCATGAGCGGCACCGCCCAGCATCAACTCGTCGTCCTTCTTCCCTTGCTGACCCAAAATTCCGGCATGCTGCCATTTTAGAGAGGCAATAAGGTATCGAGCATCCCAATCTTCCGGCTCCTTCGTGATAACCGACTGCAATGAGGTAATTGATGTTTCCAGAAGCTTCCCAGCCTCAGCCGGTTTTCCTTCGTCTCTCAAGAAGGTGGCTAGAATTCCGTTTTGAGACGAAAGATCGAAGATCACATCAGGGTTACCGGGCATCTTGGCGAGGAGGCTGGAAAGTTTTTCGACTCCTTCCTTCGCAAGTTTTTCGGCCTCAAAGGATTTCCCTTCCTGCCAGAGAGCAACCGCTCTAGCTGCATTCGCGGAGGCAATTTGATATTCCAGATCTGGATCTGGTTTTTCTTGTTTGGCGATGAGCTTGAGAAACTCCTTGGCAGCTTCACCACGAAGTTTCGCCACATCCTCGGTTGCGCCTGCCCCCTCAGCAGTTGCGGCTGCGGCAAGATAGGTTCGGCCAAGCGTCATGGCGAGGGCCTGATTCTCGGGGAACAACTTTGTCAGCTCGCGATATCCCTTTAAGCACTTCACATAAAACGCAAGAGCCGACTTTTCATTATCATTAGCTTCGGCATTCCGTGCTCGCACCAAATCCATTGCCGCCTCCGCGCGAATGCGCTCCTTTCCCTGATCGGGCCATGCGGATCGAATTGCCGCGCTTACCGAAGCAATGTCGTCGTCGATATTTTTTTCGGCTTGGGCGGATTTTAGAAGCAGCAATCGGAGGCTGGCTCGGGCCTTGCCTGCACTTGGCAGCCCCTCAACCTCCAAAGCGGATCGCAAGGCGGCTTCGCCTAATTGAACATCACCCTTCGCTAAAAGAATTTCAGCGTATCGCAGTCGCAAAGTCGCTGTTTGGGACTTCAATTCAGGTCTCGCACCCATCCCGCCAAGTTGCTCTTTAATCTTCTTTGCAAGAAAGGAAAGACGTTCTTCACGACCTTCAAGAACGGGATACCCTTTCACCCCCTTTTCAAGGATCCATCGGAAAAGATGCTCGCTGGTTTCCAGCGCCGAAATGATTTCGTTTTGCGATTGGGACTGTTCGTTTGCGAGTGCCTTCTCCCGCTCTAGGGCATCCATTAAAAAACCCTGTTTTTCAACCCGGACACTTTCCAGATCAGATATGGTGGCGGTAGTAGCGCTCCGATATTGCTCAAATTCAGTCTTCCTCTTTTCTGAAATGACTTTGTTTGTCCCAACGGTAATCCCCAAAATTGCGCCCAGTCCGATCGCGACCAAAGCACTCAGGATCGCCAGAGCGCGACTCGTTCGGCGAGCCTTGTGAGCTTTGTCGCGATCAATTCGTGGGCGCTTTTGTTCGGCTTCGACAATGAAGTCCCGCTCGATGGATTCGAAATAGCGAGCGACTTCGCGCATGTCGCTGGGTCGACCCATGGCATCAAGACCAAGGCAGAAATTAACCATCTCCCAGCGGCGTAATTCCCTTTCGTCCTCAGCTTGACTTTGCCAGATGACATCGGGATCTGTCTCCAAACAGGCCGCGATACCCTCCCGATCCGAGTCGACATGGAATCGTTCTTCAGTTCCCGGCGCGGGACTAAAGGGTGACAGGGTGTCATGACAACGCGGGAACCTACCCGTGAGCAAGCGGTATGCTAGCACGCCGAAGGCGTAGACATCCCACTGGTATCCGGCTTCCTCAAGATAACCCTCAGGATCTCGTAATTGCTCCGGCGGAGAATACAAAAGAGCGTCGCTGTATCCCAAATGATGAACTCCAGGCATCATGCCACTTGCGAAATCCGCCAGAAGCGGGCCTCCTTTGGGTCCAAGAAAGATGTTTCCCGGTTTGAGATTACCGTGGGCAACCTTCGCCTTGTGCATGGTGGCAAGGCGATTTGCGAGCTTGATAAGAAATGGCCAGGCTTTATCCGTCTGACAATAGTCGGCGAAAAAAATCTGAAGATTACGGGGGCGATATCGCTCAACGCCATCAACCATCTCCAACCGCTCGGCCATCAGAGGCATTACGAGACAGGCCGGACGAACATCAAGGGCATAGGCGTGAATCTGCACCGTGACGTTCTGAGCCCCAACATTCTGCAATCTGGCAATACGATTCTCCAACAATCCCGGATTTGAAGCCATGGAATCGAGAACTTTGATGACGCAATCTTCCCCATTTGCTCCTCTGGCGTCGTAAACTGTCCCCGTCGCACCACTCCCGATTTCGGAGCGAATGGTAATTCCATCGATTATAGGTGGTTCCATTGCAGGTAATTCCTAAGAAAGCTCGCTGATTCCCCCCCAAAAGTCCAGCTTGGCGGCCTATCTCCACAGTTGTTTTTTTTTATTCAGATGATTAAATAAATACCGTCCTACCGTAAATAACTACTAACCTCACCAGTTTATGAAAAAAACTTGCTCCGGAAACCCCCTTGCCAGCGATTACTCCCGACGCGGATTCCTTCAGGTCGGCCTCCTTGGCGGCCTTGGACTCACTCTTCCGCAATTCCTGCAGATGGAAGCGAAGGGAGCTCAAAAAGATTACAAGACCCGCGAGGGCGTCGCCAAATCGGTCATTCAGATCTTCCTTCCCGGCGGAATGGCGCATCAGGAATCCTGGGATCCCAAGCCTTTCGCTCCCTCGGAATACCGTGGTCCTTTTTCTCCAATCAACACCACCATTAAGGGCGAGAAATTCAGTCAATATCTCAAGGCAACCGCGAAAGTCGCCGACAAAATGACCATCATCCGCTCAATGGCACACGGTGAAGCGGCCCACGAACGCGGAACGCACAACATGTTTACCGGATACAAGCCTTCCCCAGCACTTGAGTATCCCTCCATTGGAGCGGTGGTCGCTCACGAACTCGGGGTTCGGAACAGCCTCCCACCTTACGTTTGCGTGCCCAGCGTTCCGAACGAGTTCGCTAACTCCGGCTACCTTTCTTCCGCTTATGGTCCTTTCGCCATTGGGGCAGATCCTTCCCGAGCAGATTTCAAAGTTCGCGATCTTAATCTGCCGAGCGGAGTCGATGACAAGCGTTTCTCACGCCGCCGCAGTCTTCTCGAGACTGTCGATAACCATTTCCGTGAGTTGGAAAAGTCAGACGCTCTGGATTCTATGGACGCGTTCTACCAGCACGCCTACAGTCTCATCTCCTCCCAGCAGGCGCGCGAGGCATTTAATTTAAAAGCCGAGCCGGAGGCTATTCGCGAGAAGTATGGCATGAACCAGCCGGGACAGCGTATGCTTCTGGCTCGTCGTCTTGTCGAGGCCGGAACGCGATTCGTCTCGCTCACCGCGGGTGGATGGGATCACCACGACAACATTAAGAGCGCCATGAGCAGAACGCTTCCACCGGTTGACCAGGCGCTTGCGACTTTGATCTCCGACCTGGACGAACGGGGACTGCTCGACTCGACCCTCGTCATGGTGACTTCTGAATTCGGTCGCACGCCAAAAATCAACGCCACAGGTGGTCGCGATCACTGGCCACGTGTTTTCTCCGTCGCCCTCGCAGGTGGCGGAACGCATCGCGGTATGATCTACGGAAGCTCCGACGCCCTCGGCGCAGAGCCCGAGGAGGATCGCGTGGAGATCGAAGATCTCGCTACCACCGTCTACAACCAACTTGGCATCACGGGTGATAAGGAACTTATGTCACCGGGCGACCGCCCCATCGAGATTGTCGATGGGGGAAATGTCATCGATGGAATTCTCGCCAAGAAAGCCTAGTCAGGCTTTTTATCCACAGAACAAAAACTCCATTTCACAATGAAGATTCTGCTCTCCATCTTAGCCCTGCTTTTATCAATTGCCACATCCTCAGCCTTCACCCCGAGCCTAACTCGCGTCGAACCTCGTGGCGGCCAGATTGGCACCGAAGTCAAAGTGAGTTTTTACGGTGATCGTCTTTTCGAGCCCCAGGAAGTCATTCTCTACAAGCCGGGTATTACGGTTAAGTCTCTGGAAAAAGGAAAGGATCAAAAGAGCGCCAAAGCAATTCTGGTTATCTCAAAAGACGCAGCGCTCGGAGAGCACCCTCTTCGGCTACGTTGCAAAGCTGGCGTCAGCTACATGCGCTCATTCTGGGTGGGACAATTTCCTACTGTTCACGAAAAAAGAACCGAGGATCGAAAAGGTGACCTCAATAACGAATTCGACAGCCCACAAGAGGTTTCCATGAACGTCACCGTCCAAGGTGTCGCCGACCGAGAAGATGCCGACTACTATCGCGTCAAAGCGAAGAAGGGTGAACGACTTTCTGTCGAGGTCGAGGGGATGCGTTTGGGCCGGGTTAAATTTGATCCATACATTGCTATCCTCGACTCCAAAAGATTCGAGCTCGCCGTCAACGACGACAGCCCGCTCTTGAAGCGCGATTGCGCTGCTTCGATCATTGTTCCGGAAGATGGCGAGTACACCGTCCTCGTTCGTGAATCATCCTACGAAGGAACGACGGCCTGCCAATACCGGGTGCACATTGGAAACTTCCCCCGCCCCTTGGGTGTCTACCCACCAGCCGGAAAACCCGGTGAAGAAATCGAGCTTACTTTCATCGGAGATCCCAGCGGCGACATCAAATCCAAGATCAAACTAGGCAGTGAAAAAGAGTCACATCACATCAAGTCGGGTAACCTTCTTTCCCCATCTGGGAATCCCGTCCACATTTCTCCTCTCAACTATCTCAACGAGAAAGAGCCTAACGACAGCTCCAAAACCGCAAACCCTGTCGAGGATGCCCCTTCTGCTCCGATCGCGTTTCACGGCATCATTTCCAAAGTAGAGGATAAGGACTGGTTCCGCTTCAAGGCCAAGAAAGGCGAAAAACTCCGTATCCAGGTTCTCTCAAGAGCGCTTCGTTCGCCTCTCGATTCTACTATCATTATTCGCTACGCGAAGGACGGAAAATACATCGGAGCAAACGACGATCAATCCGCGGGCATGCCCGATAGTCGTTATGATTTCGATGTTCCTGAAGATGGCGATTACACCGTGAACATCGCCGATAAGTTGGATCGAAAAAGCCCCGGCCACATTTACCGCATTGAAATCTCTAAGAAAGAGCCTGCGCTCTCACTCACTCTACCTCCACAGCAACGTGCCGACACGCAGCTCCGTAAGATGATTCAAATCCCTCGCGGAAACCGCATTGCCATCGTGCCAAACATTTCCCGAGCCAACATTGGGTGCGACATCAACTTCCACGCTCCGAAACTTCCTCAAGGTGTCACGGTACAAACGCCTACCATCCCAAGGAACTTCAGCAACTTCCCCATCCTTTTCGAAGCGAAAGCCGATGCACCTATCGCCGGAGGACTTTACGCTTTCGAAATTGAAGATCCTAAAACGAAACTTCGCGGACCATTTAAAGAAAGGATTTCCCACGTCTACGTAAACAATCAAGGTGAGTTCCATTCGACGGATTCAGAACGACTCGCCGTTGCTGTCATTGAAGAAGCCCCCTTCCACTTGGACCTCTTCGCCCCGCCCGTTCCTTTGGTCCGAAACGGCACGATGAATCTTAAAATCACCGCGCGCCGCACCGAGGGTTACACCAGGCCAATCACGGTAGCCATTCCCTGGAAACCAGCCGGAGTGGGAGCTCCCAACGAGGTCGTCATTCCAGAAGGGAAGAACGAAATCAACCTCACTCTTAATGCCAAGGGAGATGCTCCTCTCGCGGAATATAAAGTTCTTGTGACCGGACGCACCACCACGGACAAAGGAGAGGTCTTCGTGTCATCTAATTTCGCTCCGGTAAGAGTCAGTGAGCCTTACGTCAATCTCGCGCTCCAGATGGCCGCAACCGAGCCAGGAAAGAACACGACCATTATTGCCAAGGTTGAAACCCTCGAGAAGTTCGACGGCGAGGCCAAGGTCACTCTTCACGCTCTCCCTCACGGAGTCACCGCAACCGAGCACAGGATCAAGGCCGACACCACGGAACTTAGTATTCCTCTCACGGTTACAGATGAAACCCGCAAAGGAAAACATGCGAACCTGTTCTGCCAGATCATTATTACCAAAAACGGGCATCCCATTCCCCATAATGTCGGACATGGCGGCACCCTCCGCGTCGATCCTCCACCACCGGCTCCCAAGAAAAAAGCTGATGCTCCCACTGTGGCAAAGAAGGAAGCTCCAAAAAAGCCTCTCTCTCGACTCGAGCAACTTCGCCAGGCCAAAGGACAATGAAATCACTTCCACTCTTCCTTCTGACTCTCCTGCCTGCCTCCTCGTCAACCTTCGAGCAGGTTAAGCCCATCCTGGAGCACTCTTGTGTCGAGTGTCACAACGCGGACAAAGACAAAGGCGGCCTTCGCTTTGACGAACACGCTATTTTTCTCGACGGAGGCGATTCAGGTTCTCCTGTTAATTTCGAGAAACCCGCTGAATCAGAAATGATCCTCCGCGTCCTGCTGCCACATGACGACGACGAATTCATGCCGCCTTCATCCCAGAAGACGCAACGCGACCCATTGACTCCGCAGGAGATCGACATCTTGAAATCCTGGGTTGTGGCCAAGGCCCCCTGGCCCGTGGGTGCGAAACTTCAGCAAAGGGAGAAAGTCGTTACCGAAGATCCAAATCACCCCGACCCCGAATTAGTTTCGATCGGAGTCTACCCGGGCTCGGTCACGCTCGAAACCAAACGAGATTACCATCGCCTCATCGTCATTGCTACCGACAAGAATTCCGTAACCCGCGATGTTACCGCCTCCGCTCTTTATCAAATTACCGACACCAAACTCGCCCGGGTTGAAGCTTCGACTCTTTTTCCTCTCGCTGATGGCGGAACCTCGGTGAAGGTAAAATTCCGCGGTAAGGAAGTAACCGTTCCCGTCACCATAAAAAATGCAACTGCCGACCGTCGGATCAGCTTCCAACAGGACATCGTTCCGGTCTTTACCGCCGCAGGATGCAACACCGGATCCTGTCATGGCTCCGCTCGCGGTCAGGACGGATTCATGCTCTCTCTCTTCGGATACGACCCCAAGGGTGACTATCATCGCCTGACTCGCGAACAATCCGGCCGCCGTCTCAACCTCGCCGTTCCCGAGGACTCGCTCCTCCTCACCAAATCAATCGGAATCGTACCCCACACCGGAGGAAAGCTTTTCGAGAAAGATCACCCCTTCTACGCTACCATGCTTGAGTGGATCAAAGATGGAGCCCACTACGATTCTGACGACGTGGCCCTCCCTGTGAAGATCGATGTCGAACCAAAACAATTTGTTTTGGAGGGTGAGAAAAAGAAAGTCCCTCTCACAGTCAAAGCTACATATTCAGACGGCACCGACCGCGATGTCACCACACTATCTGCCTTCACCACCTCAAACGAAAATTCGGTAGCGATCGATCCCTCCTCCGGGCTTGCCGAGTCGAAAAATCGAGGAGAGGGATTTCTAATGGCTCGCTTCCACACTTTCACTGAAGGATCCCAGGCCATCGTCATCCCCGACAACCTGGAATACACGAGACCACAGATCACAGCGAACAACTATATCGACGAACACGTTCACGAAAAGCTCCACAAGCTTCGTATCATTCCATCCGAGCTCTCCAGCGATGAAATCTTTGTGCGGCGTGTCTTTCTTGATATCGCCGGACTACTTCCCACCGAAGAAGAGCTCACTGCTTTCATGAACAACAAAGATCCGAAGAGGCGTTCTATCTTGATCGACGAACTTCTTGAAAGAAAGGACTTCACGGAACTTTGGGTTATGAAATGGGCCGAACTTCTTCAGATCCGCACGACAGGAAACAACGCCAACGACGTGACCTATAAGGCCGCCCTCCTCTGGTATAACTGGCTTCGTGATCAGATCGCCGAGAACCGTCCGTTCAACGAAATTGTTGAGGAAATGCTCTCTTCCCGAGGTGGCACTCACGATGTCCCGACGACCAACTACTACAAGGCCGAGAGCGACGTGATGAAGCTCACCGAAAACGTGGCCCAGGTCTTCATGGGAACACGTATCCAGTGTGCCCAGTGCCACAACCACCCCTTCGACCGCTGGACCATGGATGACTACTTTGGCTTTGCGTCTTTCTTCACACAGGTAAAACGGAAGCAAGGTGAAGATCCTATGGAGCAGATCATCTACGATGGCAGTGGCAGTATCAAAAACCCTGTCACCGGTAAGGATGCCGAACCCAAATTCCTCGGCGGCGAAAAGATTGTTGTCAAAAATCAAACCCGCCGGCAGGCCGTCGCCAAGTGGCTTACCGCTCCGGGTAATCCGTGGTTCGCCCGAAACACCGCGAACATCGTTTGGTCACACTTTTTTGGAATTGGCATCGTCGATCCAGTCGATGACGTTCGCATTTCAAACCCGGCAACCAACCCTGAATTACTTGGTGCTCTTGGCGCAAAACTCACCGAATACAACTTCGATATGAAGAAGCTCGTTCGCGACATCTGCAACTCGCGCACTTATCAACTGTCAACAAGGACGAACGCCACCAACGAAGTTGATAACACCAACTTCTCCCACGCCCGTGTCCGCCGGCTTCGTGCTGAGATCCTACTCGATACTCTTGCGCAGGTCACCGACACGCCGAATAAGTTCCGTGGGCTTCCCCTCGGATCGCGCGCCGTCAACATTGCCGATGGAAACACCTCGACTTACTTTCTCACCACCTTCGGTCGTGCAACCCGTAAGACAGTTTGTTCCTGCGAAGTTAAAATGGAGCCCAATCTCTCTCAAGCTCTCCACCTGCTCAACGGTGATGCCGTAAACAACAGAATTCAAAGAGGACAGGTTGTTCAAAATCTGCAGAAGGAAGTAAAGAAGCCAGAGGAAGTGATAAAGTCCCTCTATCTCCGTACAGTTAGCAGGCCTCCAACTGATGTCGAGTCTAGTAGGCTCAACAATGTTCTCTCTGAAGCTAAAGAACCCGCCGAAGTGACTCAATTTCTCGAGGACGTATTCTGGGCCCTCCTCAACTCGAAAGAGTACCTTTTCAACCATTAGTCCGCGGCCTGACTAAGATTTCCAGGACATGAATTTGAATTTCCAGATGAAATCGCTCCTATCCGGATTCGCGGCGACCTTGTGTCTTGGCAGCCTCTTCGCGCAAACTACAGAAAAGATTACTTACGACGACCACGTCTTTCCTGTTCTCGAGTCCAAGTGTCTCAACTGCCACAATCCGGACAAAAAGAAAGGGGACCTCGATCTTTCGACTTACATCGGAACAATGGCAGGAAGTTCCGGTGGAAAAATCGCTCTGGCTGGCGATGGCGGAAGTTCAAAACTCTACACCGTCACTGTTCATACCGAGGAACCCGTGATGCCCCCCGAGGGTGATAAAATTGCCAAAAAAGACGCCGATATGATCCGCGCCTGGATCGACGGAGGTCTTCTTGAGAATAAAGGGTCGAAGGCTCAAAAGAAAAAGAAGCCAGCTTTCTCGTTGGCCGCAGTTCCCGCATCGAATAAGCGCCCCGAAGGCCCGCCTCCCATGCCCAAGGACCTTCTTCTCGAACCTGTCATGGTCCCTTCGCGCTCAACCGTGATCAACGACATGGACGCCAGCCCCTGGGCACCTTTGATTGCGGTCACAGGTCAACGTCAGGTCCTTCTTTACAACACCGACACTCTCAGCCTCGCGGCCGTTCTTCCATTTCCCAAGGGACAACCCGAAACCGTCTCCTTCCATCCCAGCGGCAAATATATCCTCGCCGGAGGTGGCATTGGCGGAAAATCAGGGAGCACCAAAGTTTGGGACGTGGTGACCGGGAAGGTCATGATGGAAGCAGGCAAGGAGTTTGACTCCGTCATGGCCGCTGACCTTCGGGCAGATCTTGGAGGAATAGCCCTTGGTGGACCTTCCCGCCTTATCAAGCTCTGGGACACTCAAGCTGGCGAGCAGATTAAGAGTATCAAAAAACACACCGACTGGTTGATCTCACTCGCCTATTCCTACGACGGTATTCTCCTCGCTACGGGAGACCGGAACAATGGATTACAAGTCTGGGAGGCTGCTACTGGAAATGAATTTCACTCCTTGCGGGGACACCAGAAGTCAATCGTCGATGTCAAGTGGCGCGTCGATTCCAATCTTCTGGCAACCGCATCTGAAGACGGGCAGGTTATCTTCTGGGACATGAACTCAGGGAATCAAATCAAGAAAGCAGCGGCGCATGGAAGTGGTGTTCTTGCCATGGACTACGCCTTGAGCGGCGACATTGTAACTTCGGGGCGCGATCGCAAAGTGAAACTTTGGAAACCAGATCTTGTCCTTAAGAAAGAACTCCCTGCCTTTGCAGAGATGATCACTGAGGTCGCCTTCTCCCATGACGCAAAACGTGTCTTTGTTGCCGACTGGAATGGACAAATTCAAGTTTGGGACACCACGACCTATCAACAAGTTGGCACCCTGAATCCCAACCCACCACAGATTGCAGGCCGCCTCGTTTCCCTTCAGATTGACAAGGAAAAACATGTCGCCATCTTAAAAGCCGAATCTGACAAAGCTTCCGGGGTCCAAGAGGCTTTTGATGCCGCCAAGGCAGACCTCGCCAAAAAGACGGCGGCTGTCGCTGCAACAAAAAAGACTCTCGAAACTCTAACCAAAGAGCACGACGCATTTACCGCCAAATGGAATGAGCTCAATCTCGCCCACCAGAACAAGATTAACGAACTTAAGTCGGTTGAGAGTCAGGCTGTGGCTGCTCAAACTCAACTTAAACAGCTAGCCGGCGAGCAACAGACAATCATAACTGAGCAACAACAAATTCGCGCTCAAAAACAAAAGACTCAACAGGAGCTCGCCGCCGCTGAAAAAACAACCCAAGTCGCACGCGATACTTTGACTAAGAAGCCCGATGATCCCCAGTTGAAGCAGAAACTCGCCCAAGCCGAGGCCACCGAGCATTCCAAACGACAGCAAGTTCAGCAGTTGGGTCCTAAACTCGCGAATCTTGACAAACGAGTTGCAGAGCATACCAAGGCGCTTCAAGATCAACAGGCTGCGGCAAGAGCAAGCTCAGACAAGACAAACAAGCTTCAGGCCGAATGCACCCAGTTGATCGCCCAACGGGATGAGGTTGCAAAAGTGAAAGATGAGCGAAACAAAGCCTACATCGCGCTTAAAGAGAAAGTCCCCGCAATGGAAAAAGTGATCAAGCCAGCCGCAGATCTCGTAATAACCAAGGATAAGCTCTGGAAGGACTCCCAAGCTAAACTCGCAGCGGAACAAGCCAGGCAAAAGCATTTTAACCAACAGCTCGGATTCTGGAAATCCGCTCAAATCAACACCAAGGTGCTCAAGGCCAAGGCCAAGACTGATAAGATAAGGTCTGACTTAGCCGATGCTGAAGCCGAAGAGAAGGAGTTGACCAAGCAGTATCAGGAAAGCCAAAAGGCCTCCCAGTAATTTCAGCTTACCCATGAGCAGTCATCTGGTTCCCCTCCTCACTTTTGCCCTGATTCTTTTAAACACAGGACTCGCACGTGCCCACAAAATTGACTCAATGGAATTCAACTTCCGCGAGTCCTCTGAATTTTGGATTCTCGAAGGTGAAATCGACCTCACCTATATGCTCCCCGAATTCCGCGGTGACCCCGATGCTGAAGCATTAAGCAGAAAAGAAATGATGGAGCTTTCCGCTGAGGATTGGTCGGTCATCCACGAAAAGATTGAGAAGACAGCCAAAAAGCTCCTCGCTTTTACCTTTGCTGATGAAGACCTGCCGTATTTGGTCTCTTTCCCTGACTTCGACAAAACTCCTTTGCTTCTCCCGGAAGAACAACAGGACGTCGCTCTGATCACTCTGCGTCTCTTGCTAGAGCCCAGTGCGGGGCCTGGCACTCTTACCCTCTTTTGGCTCGACGATCTGGACGCCCAGCTCATTATTATTCCAGAAGAAGGAGATCCGTATATTGCTCTTCCCGGAGGTGAAATAAATCTCCTCGCAGTAGACGAAAGCGGCGATCCCACTCAGGGAACTCAAGGAGAGCTCTTCGCTTGGATTAAATCCGGCTTCGCACACGTAGTTCCTCTGGGTGCTGATCATATTCTTTTCATCCTAGGGATCTTCCTACTTTGCCCTCGCTTGAAACCCCTCCTCGGGCAATCTCTTCTCTTCACGCTGGCCCATTCGATCACCCTCACCATGGCGGTTAAGGGATGGGTCAGTTTCAACACCACTTATATCGAAATCCTCATCGCCACGAGCATCGCATGGATCGGTATCGAAAATCTCTGGCTTAAAAAAGTCGGGA
>PBTU01000138.1 GCA_002729295.1 Verrucomicrobiales bacterium
CGCACGGGACCGACGGAGGGACTCGACGGGGTCGGGAGATGATCGCTTGCGAATTGTCATCGATCCCTTTGCGCGGGGGACGGAGGGATACTTTTTTGGGATCGCGGCGGGCGGGAGTCTGGGTGACGGGATTGTGCGGTCGGGAAATCGCCCTGAGATGGAATGGGATTGTATTTGGGAGGTCAAGACGCGGGTGACGGCGGACGGTTGGGTCGCGGAGGTGGAAATTCCTTTTCGAAGTATTTCCTTCGAGCCTGACCAAGAGAGCTGGGGATTTAATATCGAGCGGGTGATTCGGCGGAAGGAGGAGAAGTTGCGTTGGGCTTCGGCGACGCGGCAGAAGTCGCTGTATGCGCTGGAGGGAGCGGGTCGGATCACGGGGATGCGGGAGTTGAAGACGGGTTTAGGTTTGGATGTGCGCCCGACGGCGGTTGCGCGCTGGAGGGAGGACGAGAACGGGTCGGTGACGACGGAACTCGAGCCCTCGATGGACCTGTTTTACCGCATCACGCCGTCGTTGACGGCGACCTGGACTTGGCAAACGGATTTTGCAAACACGGAAGTGGATGAGCGTGTGGTCAACACGACTCGCTTTCCGATATTCTTTCCGGAGAAGCGTTCCTTCTTTTTGGAGGATACGCGATATTTTCGATATGGGGGGATTCGTCGTAGTCCGCTGCCTTTTCATTCACGCACGATTGGC
This sequence comes from Verrucomicrobiales bacterium, assembly GCA_002729295.1. Taxonomy (GTDB): domain Bacteria; phylum Verrucomicrobiota; class Verrucomicrobiia; order Verrucomicrobiales; family Akkermansiaceae; genus SW10. The sequence goes on from PBTU01000138.1 coordinate 704, forward strand.
TTGTCGGAGGATGGGGAGCGGGTGCCGATCGAGATGGGCGCGAAGTTAACCGGGAAAATCGGGAAGTGGAATCTTGGTGTGCTGGGAGTGGGCCTGGAAGAGAGAGGTTCCTTGCTGGCGGATGAAGTGTTTGCAGGACGAGTGACTTACGATCTCTTTGGAGAGTCCACTGTGGGGGTGATTGTGACGGACGGTGATCCGAGGGGAAATGGTTTGGCGCGAACCTACGGTTTGGATTTCCACCTAAAGGATAGCCGTTTTCTGGGACAAGAGGCGAAGACGGGGGAGTTGATTGGCTGGTATATGCAGACCGAGAGTGAAGGGGTGGAAGATTATGGCTGGGGATTGACGGCGATTTATCCGAACAACCCGATCTATATACGGGCGGGGCTCCAGCGGGTCGGAGAGGATTTGGATCCGGCGATGGGCTTTGTGAGGCGACCGGGGATTTATGAATTCACTTCGTTTTTTTCCTATGAGATGGCGCCGAAAGGGAGTCGATGGAATGAAATTGATTTTGATTTTTCGGCTGGGTTTGATTCAGATCTGGACTGGGAAATTCTCTCGGGAGAATATGAATTCGATGTGACCTTTGAGCGCAAGGGGGGTGGTGAGATTCAGTTTGGAATCGAGCACGAATGGGAGCGCTTTCTTGAGGATTTCGAAATTTCGGACGGGGTGGTTGTTCCAGTGGGAGATTACCGGAGCACGAAACTATTTGGCGGAATCGAAACGCCTTCGTCGTGGGAGTGGGGAGGTCAGTTGGAGGCCAGTGCCGGAGAATATTTGGGCGGGCAAAGACAGGAGATCGAATTGAATGTCTTTTGGAAGCCCGGCCCGGATTGGGCTACCCGAATTTCGGCAGCCAATGCCTGGCATCAACTGCCGGGAGGCGATTTCAATACCCTTGTGGTCAACAGCGCGGTGCAATGGACGCCGACGAGCAATTTGCTGCTGACCGGTGATGTGCAATACGATAACGTTTCTGAGGAAGTTGGCCTCAACGGGCGGGTGCGGTGGACGGTGAAGCCGGGGAGTGATGTTTATTTTGTGGTAAACCAGAGCTTGGCAAAAGTGGGTGCGGAAAGACGCTATGAAAGCGTCGGGCGGGAGGCCGTCGCAAAGGTGGGATGGACGTGGAGGTTTTAGGCGCCCCCCGGAATTGGGTCGAAGATCATTTGGTGGTCTTCTTTTTCTTCGGCTTCTTGGCTCGTCCCTTCACCCGGTTGGGGTCGTGGTTGGGGTTGGGAGTCATGGCTTGGGCGTCGACAGATTTTTTCCAGGCCTTGAATTTGGAAAGTAACTCCTGCGCCTTCTCTGGGTTCTTTGTGGCGAGGTTGTTCTTTTCGTGGGGATCGTTGGCGAGATCGTAGAGTTCCAGGCCTCCTTCTTCGTAGAACTCGATGAGCTTCCAGTTTTTTTCGCGGATCGCTCCGTAGGGCATGGTGCGGTGGTAGTGCGGGTAGTGCCAGTAGAGGGTGTCGCGCTTGAGTTCATTTTTCCCATTCAGGAGAGAGAGGAAGCTCACGCCGTCACAGTGTTGATCGGGTCGGGCGGGAAGGCCAGCGGCTTCGAGCATGGTAGGGTAGAAGTCGGTGCCGATGACCATTTCGGAACAGGTGGATTTTGGCGCAATTTTGGCGGGCCACTTCACGACGAAGGGTTCGCGGACGCCGCCTTCGTGAGAGAAGCCTTTGAAGCCTTTGAGTCCGGCGGTAGTGGTGTCGTAGTTTCCCCCGTTGTCTCCGGTGAGGATGATCACGGTGTTATCGGCGATGCCAAGTTCATCGAGTTTAGCGACGAGGCGACCCACACTGTTGTCGAGGGCTTCGACCATACCGGCGCGACGTGGTTCGAGGTGTTCGTTTTTTGTATTGTCGAAGGTTTTGGCTTTCTCGGTGTATTTTTTAACCAGAGCGGGAGGTGCCATCACAGGGCCGTGTAAAGTGTAGTAGGAGAAGTAGAGGAGGAAGGGGTCGTCTTGTTTCTTTTCGAGAAAATCGACGGCGGCATCGGTGAGCTTGTCGGTGAGGAAGTCGCCGGGTTTGCCATCGTCGAGGCCGGGCATACCGAAGGGAGAGAAGTATTTCCCCTTTCCTTTGGGCTGGCCCCATTCGCGGCCGCCGACGTTGATGTCGAATCCGTGACTGGTGGGGTAGTGCTTATCGAAGTCGGGCTGGCCGATGGGCATGAGGTGCCATTTGCCAAAGAAGGCGGTGGCGTAGCCGGCCTCCTTGAGGGCTTCGGGAAGGAGGACACGTTTGTGGTCGACGCGCGTTTCCCACTTGGGAACGGAGAGCTTGGCGAAGGGTTTTTTGTGGCCGGTGATCCAGTCGGTGAGTTTTAGGCGGGCGGGGTAGCATCCGCTGAGGATCGCGGCGCGGCTGGGCGAGCACACGGTGCAGGCGGCGTAGCCATTGGTGAAGAGCATGCCGTCTGCGGCGAGCTTGTTGATGTGCGGGGTCTCGTAAAACTTCGCGCCGTAACATCCGAAGTCGCCTAGGCCGAGGTCATCGACGAGGAGGAAGACAAAGTTGGGCTTGGAGTCTTTGGCGGAAAGAAGTCCCGCGAAGGCGAGGCTAAGGAGAGCGAGGGACAGGGAGAGATTTTTTTTCATGAGGCGTCGGAAAATTACTGCGTCGAGTGACGGGCTGATTGGAACGCAAGAAAAGACCCATTGTTTTCACATGCGCTTGAGTTTGTCGTTTTCGCGACAAAGGGAGACGGAAGTAGGGCGCCTGCTTACCAGGAGAAGATGATTGGCGCGGTGATCATCTTTGGGCGAACTTTTTTGGTCTGCTCGCTGAACTCGACGGCGCTGACATAGCCGTCCTCGAACTCGATGACCTTCTTGGATTTTTCCTCGCTGGTGGAGTGTGTGTATTGGCGGAAGTAGGCGCCGGTGAAGGGGTCACGGATGGTGGCATAGTGTTTTTGAATTTTCACTTCGAGGAACTCCCAGACCTGGGTTTGGCCTTCGGCGGTTCGGCGCAGGGTGGTTTTGGTGGGCTCGCCGAGGACCTTGGATACTTCCTCGGGAGTCATGCCGAGCGCAATTTCCTTGTCTTCGATCAGCTGGCGCACGGTAAGTTGGCGGGTGTGGACGGCTTTGAGTTTTTTGATGAACTCGGGCTCCTTGGAGGAAAAGGCGGCAGGCGTAACCCATCCGGAAACTCCTTCGCCGTTACTGCGTTTTCCGCGAATGTAATAGGCTTTGTCGGTGAATGAAACGAGTTCGGCCTTGGTGCCTTCCTTGAGGGATCCGTATTTCCGGCCACCTTTCTTGGATTCAAAGACATAGCCCGGCTTGATGACCCTGAGGGTGATGCCTTCTGGGGCAAATTCCTCCGTGTAGACGATATCGGGTTCTAGTTTGTGAGGAAGAGCCACCGCGGGCAAGGTGAAGGCGAGGAGGGCCAAAAGTCTCATGGTGTTTACAATGTAATCTTTATTTTCCAACTTGTCGATAATTCTCTGACGGAATGCAAAGTCATCTTATTCGAGTTTTTTGCATTCGCGCATCGAATATTCTCATCCAAGCTCCTCCCGTGACCGGATTATTATCCCAAAAGTTATTCGCCAAGGCCAAAACCCTGATTCCCGGAGGGGTGAATTCTCCGGTGAGAGCGTTCCGAAACGTCGATGGAGATCCCTTTTTTGTGAGACGCGCAAAGGGTTCCCGGATCGAAGACGTTGATGGGAAGCACTATATCGATTATGTGGGGTCTTGGGGGCCGAATATTCTTGGGCATGCCCCGATTGTGCTCACGAGCGCGATTCATGAGGCTTCCAAGGACGGTATTTCCTATGGAATTCCCAATCCGCAAGAGGTCGAGATGGCGATCATCATCAATGACTGGGTGCCTTCGGTGGAGAAAGTGCGCATGGTGAGCTCCGGAACAGAGGCCACAATGTCGGCAATTCGTCTGGCGCGGGGGTTTACCGGGCGGGATAAGATTGTGAAATTCGAGGGCTGTTATCACGGCCACGCTGATTCTCTTTTGGTGGCGGCAGGATCAGGCGCGCTGACGTTTGGCGAGCCGGATTCGGCAGGAGTGCCGCAGAGCTTTGCCAATGAAACGATCACGCTGCCTTACAATAATGTGGAGCGACTCGAGGAGGTTTTTCATCAGTATGGTGAGCAGATCGCGGCAGTGATTGTAGAATCCTATCCCGCCAATGCCGGGCTGGTCTTTCCGCGTGAAGGCTATCTGAAATTAATTCGTGAGATCACCCGAAAGCATGGAGCGCTTGTGATCTTCGATGAGGTGATGACGGGCTTTCGTCTTGCGAAGGGCGGCGTGCAGGAGTTGGAGAATTTTGATCCGGATCTCACCGCGATGGGGAAAGTGATCGGTGGAGGATTACCGGTGGGAGCTTTTGGAGGAAGAGCTGATATCATGGAAATGCTTGCACCCGACGGTCCGGTGTATCAGGCGGGAACTTTGAGTGGAAACCCTCTCGCGATGATTGCGGGACTGACTCAACTTCGTGAACTCGAACGAACCAATGCTTATCAATACCTCTCTGAAGTGGGTTCGCAAATGGCGGAGGGCTTGCGAAGGATCTTCAATGAGAAAGGAATTCCGAATCGCGTGAATCAGGTCGGTTCGATGTTCTGTCTCTACTTCCTCGATGAGGAAATTGTGAATGTCGATACGGTGACAAAGCAGGATTTTTCGATCTTCAAAAAGCTCTTCTGGGGATGTTTGAAGGAAGGGGTTTATTTGGCTCCGAGTCCGTATGAGACCGGCTTTATCTCCCGCGAACACTCAGCTGCGGACATCGATGATACTCTCGATGTCATTCAGTCGGTTGTGGCCAAGTGGTAGTATGTTTTAGCTAGCGGAAGAGCGCCGCTTTAATCGTCCTCTCACCTGGTGGAATTTCGAGGTAGCCGGTTCCGGACATGGCGGTGAGGAAGTCGCCGGAGTTTTGGGGAGAGAGGGCTTGGGCTTTTCCGTCGGCAGTGAACTTGGCGGGGAGGAATTGAGTGAGCTTGGGATGTTGTTTGATGGGCGAGGCGAGAGAGAGGTTGGTTGGCGGTGGTGATCCTGTGCCGACCATTTTGTTGAGGAGGGGAACGAGGTATCGTTGGAAAGTGGTGAGGGTGGAGTTGGGATTTCCGGGTAAAGCAGCGACGCCTTGCCAGAAGGCGAATGGCTTACCGGGACGTTGGGCTACACCTTGAAAAATTGGTGGGCCGATGAGGCTTTCAAGAGCAGGACGAACGTAGTCTTTTTTGCCTTTGGAAATGCCGCCGGAGAGAATGACAAGGTCGGATTGGGCAAGAGCTTTCTCGATTCCGGCGCGTGTTGATTCCAAGTCGTCGGCGAGATGATCGAGGGTGACTTTGGCAGGTCCCCAGGCGTTCACAGCCGCAGCGAGGGTGAGTCCGTTGGATTGCCGAAGTTGGTAGGGCAGCGGTGTTTCGTGTGGAGGAACGAGTTCGTCGCCAGTGCTGAGGACGGTGATTCTGGGAAGGAGGGTGACTTTGAGTTCGGTGGCTCCGATGGTCGCGGCCATGCCGAGATGAGCTGGTCCGATTTTGGTGCCGAAGGAGAGTACGCGGGTGCCGGCGGGGGCGTCGGATCCTTCGCGATGGATGAAGATCCCTTCCGTGGGTTCGCAATTGATGGTGGCGGAGTCTTCGTTGATTTCGACTTCTTCGTAAGGAACGACGGTGTCGCAGTCTGGCGGGAGAGAGGCGCCGGTCATGACCTGCCAGCAATGCCCCGGCTTCAGGGAGTCTGGATCGGGCGAGCCTGCCGGGTGGAGGCCTTGAAGTTTGAGAGGGGCTCCGGTGTAGCCGGCATGTCGGAAAGTAATGCCGTCCATGGTGACTCGGTCGAAGGGGGGAAAGGGACGGTCGGCGCAGAGGTCTTCGCGGAGGATGCGGCCCAGAGAATTTTCAAATGAAATGGATTCCGATTCCAAAAGAGAGGCGTGATCGAGAATGAATTGCTCGGCTTCTGATGGCGATATCAAGGACATGGCGGGACTATGCCGTGTTGCAAGTGATTTCTCAACTGTTGGAAGCGGAGAACTTTTTCGGCTAAGGATTGAAGTCACTTATCTCCCATGATTCCCAATTTCCATTTGGGAAAAGGATCGGGGAAGAGCTTATGCCACTTTCTCTTGTGGTGGCGATTTCTTACCCGGTGAGAAGGCTGTCATCGAGCATGGCATTCAGGGCGTCGTTGTCCATGTTGCGACCGATTAGAACGACCTCCTGGCGGCCGCCCGCTTGTTTTTACGGTTACGGAGAATGCGGTTGAGAAGGGTGGTTTTCCCGATCCGAGAAACCCGGGAAGAACCGTGACCGGAAGTTTGGCTGAAGCACTGACGAGAGATGCGAGGCTATGCGCATTCGCCGCACGAGGCTTGTCGGCATGCGTGGGCGCAGCCACAGAGATTACCGATGTGAGCGACGATGAGAAAGACCCCTCCGAGAGTGGTGATGATGGCGGCAGGTGGAATGTGCAGGGACATTTCTCCGGTCTCGCTGACTTGCACGCTGGGGCAGCAGTTATCGATGCAGGCGACGGGCTCGTCAGACGATTCGGTTTCGGCCAGGGAAGGGCATAAATCACAAGTCGTTTCTTCACAGGTCGGGGCGTCGCAGGTGCCCTCTTCGGTTTCTTCAGTTTCGACCGGGGCTGCGACCTGGGGGACGGGATTGTTGACTGGCGTTTCCTTTGAGAAGGCCGGGAGAGCAGCCCCGACGAGTACGAAAAGAATTCCGATCATCGCGGAGGCCATGACCCAGCGTTTTCCGTGGGCACGATAGCCTTTGCGGATCGAGAAGGCTGCGAGTGGCACGATGAAAATCGCGACAAGCGCATGGGACGCGGGATGGGCCCAGATGCGTCCGAAGGCGGGCATGGCGATGAGTAAGACCGGCGCGAGTCCGCAGTGGATGGC
>PBTU01000139.1 GCA_002729295.1 Verrucomicrobiales bacterium
CAAAGGAGCGGCTCCCGCCTGATAGTAATCCTGCGCCATCGCCGGGCCACCTCGCTTCAACGATTTCTTTCCGCTCTTTACCGGGAAATCTACAAGTGTCAGAGGATGCCCTGACGACCCTACCTTCGCGCCCTTGGGAAAGGCATCGTCAAACCAAACCTGTTCCTGCACCGCCTTGGGAGGACGTGGTTTTTTCTCGGCCGGATCTTTATAAGTCAGCGATTTCGTGATCTCGGTCATCTTCTTCGCAAGAACTTTTTCCCGTTCCGAAAACGCCTTCATCTTTTCATCGTAGTCCGGGCTCTTCACTTTGATCACCGGCTGCGTGAGCAACTTGTTTCCGTCCATCGCCGGGTCGGCATTGGAGTTAAAAAAAGCATAAAGCGAATAGAAATCCTTGGAAGTAATCGGATCGTATTTGTGATCATGACACACCGCACAGGCTGCTGTCAGACCCAACCAAACCTGCGCCGTGGTGCTTGCCCGATCAACGGCGTAACGAAAGACAAATTCCTTTGCGATACTACCACCTTCACCGGTAGTGACATTACAACGGTTAAACCCGGTAGCCACCATTTGTCCCTGGGTCGGATTCGGCATTAAGTCACCGGCTAATTGCTGAATCGTAAATTTATCGTAGGGCAAGTTCCTGTTAAACGATTCAATCACCCAATCCCGGTAAGCCCACATCTGACGCTCATTATCGAGGTGCATTCCATGGGTGTCTCCATAACGCGCCGCATCCAACCAATGCCGCGCCATTTCCTCACCATACCGATCTGAAGCGAGGTATTGCTGTACCATTTTCTCGTAAGCATTAGCCGATTGATCATTGAGGTAAGTCTCCACCTCCTCAATCGAAGGCGGCAAACCGGTCAGTGCAAAACTCACTCTCCGAATCAAAGTCGCGCGATCCGCTTCCGGGGAAAAGCCCACTCCTTCTTTTTCCAAACCGGCCTCTACGAAGCGGTCAATCACCGTTCCTTCTACCCCTGGAATCTCCCCCTTTACCGGAGCCTCAAAAGCCCAGTGTCTTTGATACTCCGCTCCTTCAGCAATCCATTGACGGATAATCGCCTTCTCTTCCGAAGTCAGCTGCTTGTGCGAATCCGGCGGAGGCATGACATCATCCTCGTCCTTGGTAATGATGCGCAGCCACGACTCACTCTCATCCGGCTTCCCGGGAACAATCGCCGATTTCCCCCGCTTCTTTTTTTTGAATGCTCCTTCCGGAGTATCGAGCCGCAGCTTGGCCTCCCGAGTTTCTTCGTCGAAACCATGACAGGCAAAACACTTGTCCGAAAGAATCGGGCGAATGTCCTTATTGAATGTGAGCGACGATTTTGCACACGCCTGCGACGTCAAAATAAGAAAAAGCAGTTTGTGACGGAAATTCACAAAAATGTTTAAGCAAAATACCGCAGTAGCCGGAAGACTAGAATGCTCCGATATGCCTTATCAAGGCCTCTCGGCTTTTCTGAAAGAGCTGTGAACGCTCTCCCAGATCACGTTCACCATAGTGACTCACCCAGCTCACCAGACGGGTCGAACTTGTCAGCCAAATTTCCTCAGCCTCGTTCAGAACCTCTATCGGCCAACGCCCTTCTTGAACCTCCCCAATCTCAAGAAATGCCTCACGCACCGTTCCCGGCAGGCATCCACACTCCAGAGCCGGCGTGCAAATCTTCCCATCCTTCACAAAGAAGACGTTCGACATACTCCCTTCACAAAGTTCCCCCTTCGTATTCGACAAAATCGCTTCATCTGCCCCCGCCTCCTTAGCTTTGGCCAATGACAGCATATTTTCAGCGTAGGAACAGGTCTTGGCGTGGCACAGCGGGCTCCTCTCGTTTCGACAAAGATCCACGAGAGTAATCCGCGCAGTTTCTCCCCGTTCCGGCAAAGGCACCGCCGTCACCAGTTGATTGTCCCCGAGCGTAATTCGAATCCTCGCCTTTCCCTGCGCCAGGTCATTCTCATTAAGAAGCATCCGAATTGCCTCTACCAGCGTAATTTCCTCCGGCACGTCCACTCCTAAAAGATCAGCGGAATTGCGAAGTCGCTTCAAATGCCGGGGCCAGGAAACAATCCGTCCATCCTTCGCCAGAATGGTTTCAAATACACCCTCCCCTCGAAGCAGACAGGAATCAAACGGTGAAATTTTTACCTCGCCCTCGAAAAGTAAGCGCTCGTTCCACCATACGGTCATGGATACTTCATAAGTCAGGACCTATCCCAACTACAAGCCTTGAACTTTCTCGCTCACTTTCGTCTCACTAAAAATACCGATACCTCCCGCCTTAGCGTACTTCTGGGTGACTTCATTCAAGGCATCCCCAACTACCATTTCTTTGGCAAGGCCTTCCGCATCTTCTATCCACAAGTCATGGAGTTCGCAGAGATTTGCCACTCCTAACTCAAAAGCGACTTTGCCATCTCGCGGACTTCTTTTCCTCCGCCTCCAAGCATCCGAACCAACTCATCAACTCGCTCCTCTCCCACAACTTCGACGAGTGAGGAAATAGAGCGGCCTCCCTCCACTCGTTTCTCGACCAGAAAATGCTGATGCGCCACAGCTGCCACTTGCGGAAAGTGCGTAATCGATACCACTTGATGGCGATGTCCCAAACTCGCCATTTTCTCGCCCACCGCCCGGGCAATTTCCCCGCCGACATTGGCGTCGATTTCATCAAACACCATCAAAGGCGTGCTATCCTGATCAGCGAGGGCATTTTTCACCGCCAGCATCACTCGGGAAATCTCCCCGCTCGAAGCAACCTGCCGGAGCGGCTTAAGCGGCTCTCCCGGATTCGGACCGAAGAGATACTCGACATTTTCTAGGCCATGCGGTCCCGGTTCTTCCCGGGCTTCCAGCTGCACTTCAAACTCAGCTTGCTTGAACCCCAAGTCAACCAGATGGGATCTCACTTCATCCGCCAAAGCTGTGGCATGCTTCTTGCGCTTTGTGCTCATCTTGCGAGCCCTTGATCGAAGAGTCTTCATCGCACCATCCACAAGCTCTTTCAATCCCTTAAGATACTCTTCCCGGTTATCCGAACCAGCTAGTCGTTGCCGGGCTTCCTCTGCATGCTCGATGACATCCTCCAAGTCAGGTCCATATTTCCGCTTCAGGTTCTCCACAAGATTAAAGCGACCCTCCACCTCGCGCACTTCTTCCGGATCCAATTCCAGCTCACCGAGATAATCCACGAGTCCACGCTCCAATTCCTGCATCTGAATATTCGCGCCTTCCACTTCATCGGAGAGCTCTTTGATCGCCGGATCAATCGAGGAAAGCTCCACCACGGTGCGCTGCAATTCCTCCAATCCTGAATTCACCGTTGTCGACAGCAACTGAACCGCCTTCCCGGCCAGCTCGCCAAGACGACTCGCATTACTCGTGCGACGATAACGCTCTTCCAACTCCTCCTCTTCGCCTGGTTTCAATTCAGCCGAGTCAATTTCCTCCACTTGAAATTTCAAAAGCTCTTTTTCCTGATGACTAATCTCGCGCTGCGCTCGCGCCGTTTCGTAATCATCCGCAGCTTGCCGCCAACTCGCCCACTGGTCACGATAGCCCGCCATTTCTTTTCCCGCACCGCTATAGGCATCCAACATCGCCAGCTGCCGCTCTGCCGAAAGCAAGGACTGGTGATCGTGCGGCCCATGAAGATCCACCAAATGTTGCCCAATTTTCCGCAACACACCTAAAGTCGCCGCTCCGTTATTCACAAACTGCTTGTTCGAACTCGTACCCACCACGCGCCGAATGATCAGCTCGTTTTCATCGCAAGGATCGAGCCCGACCTCCTCGAGAATGGCATCGATGGCACTTGAATCGGATAAATTAAAAATCGCCTCGACCTTACATTGCTCTTCGCCAGTGCGAATCAACCCTTTATCGGCCCGCTCTCCCAATACCAGTTTGAGCGCACCCACGATCACCGACTTGCCCGCACCAGTCTCCCCGGTCACCCCGACCAATCCACTTCCGAGTTCCCATTCCAGTTGATCGACGAGGGCGAGGTTACGAATCTTGAGAAGAGTGAGCATTCCGTTTTGCGATAAGGAGGCGATTATGCAAGGCTTTCGCCCAGTTGCAACCATGAGCACGTGTTCGGATCAAAGCCGCTTCCTTTTTCTGGGCACCGCCACCTCGGTCGGCGTTCCGGTCATCGGCTGTCACTGCCCGACTTGCACCTCGGATCACCCCCATGATCGCCGTCTCCGCAGCTCCGCCTTCATCGAAGGCCCTTGGGGGCGTCTCCTCATTGACACCGGACCCGACCTTCACGAACAAGCGCTCCGCGAGAACATCACCGCCGTCGACGCCGTCCTCTACACCCACGAGCACGTCGATCACGTCGCGGGCTTCGATGAAATCCGCGCCTTTTGCTGGCATCGCTACGACCCCCTCCCGCTTTACGGATCTCCCGAAACGCTCGGCGGCCTCGAACGCATGTTCCCCTGGGCCTTTCTCAACAGAGGCGAACAACGAGGCTACGTCCATCCCGACCCACGCCCTTTTGAAGATGCCTTCGAATTCAACGGCCTCAAAATCACCCCGATCGAGGTTAAACACGGCTGGGTTCGCACCCACGGCTTTCGCTTCGATTTCCCTGATCACCTTTCTCTGGCCTACCTCCCCGACGTCAAAACGATCCCACCCGAATCTCTCGCCCTTCTTCAGGATCTTGACATCCTCATCATCGACGCTCTTCGCTACGAAGATCATCACACCCACATGACTATCCCCGAAGCCCTCGCCACCATCAAGGAGCTCAAACCCCGACAATCCCACTTCACTCATCTCTCCCACGAAATCAACCGTGAGGAAGTCTCCGCGTCTCTCCCTTCGAATGTTTCGCTGGCATACGACCGCCTCAGCCTTAATCTTGTCAAATAATGCGCCTCCTCCTTTTCTTCGCCCTGATCGTTCCGGTCCTCGCCGCCCCGGCACCGCTCCAATCCGGACACATCCTTGTCGTCTACAATAGCAACTCGGAAGATTCCAAAGAGTTGGCCGAGTTCTATTCGCTGATGCGGAAAATCCCAACCACGCAGATCGTCGGAGTTTCCACCACCGAAAAAGCCACCATCGACCGCGCCACTTACAATAAAACCATCCGCGATCCCCTTCGCCAGAAGTTCACCGAGTCCAAATGGTGGACTCTTTCCAAAGACGTAAATGGCACAACTATTCCTACTCAAAGCCACATCCGTAGCATCGTCCTCATGCGGGGCATGCCTCTTCGCATCAGCCGAAGCGAAGCAAGCGCCGAAGAACTCGCCAAAGTAAAACAATTTGGCAAGAACACCGAAGCCTCGATTGATTCAGAGCTCGCCCTTTTCGGCGTCGATCCCTATCCCATCGCCGGCCTCATCCCCAATCCGTTTTTCAAAAAGGATCTCCCTTTCATCCAATCTAACCTTGACCTCATCTATCTCGTCGGTCGCCTCGACGGCCCCACCCAGGATCACTGCAAGCGCATGGTTCTTGATTCACTGGAAATTGAAGAAAAAGGACTCTGGGGTCGTGCCTACATTGACCACGCACTCAAAGGTGGAGGCTTTGCCATCGGTGATCAATGGATGAGCGCCATCGTCACAAAGAACCTCGAAGTCGGCATTCCAACTGTCGTCGACCGACAAAAGAACACCCTCACCAGCAACTATCCCATGACCGATGCCGCTCTATATTTCGGATGGTATACTTATCATCGGAACGGCCCTTTCTTAAACCCAAGGATGAAATTCAAACAAGGCGCCATTGCGGTTCACCTCCATTCCTTCAGCTCGGAGCAACTCAACAATCCCGCTAAAAATTGGAGTGCCGCTCTCATCGATCGCGGAGCCGCCGCAACTCTCGGCAACGTCTGGGAACCCTACCTCCAGGCCAGTCACGACTTTAGTATATTCCACGACAGACTCCTCAAAGGCTACTCTCTCGTCGAGTCAGCCTACATGGCGATGAATGTCATCTCCTGGCAAAGTGTCGTTATCGGTGACCCACTTTATCGTCCTTACAAAAAGTTTAAGGAGACCCTCTCCGACTTCAAAGAAGATCGTGACTTCAAAGCCATCCGCCTGGCCCGGAATCGATGGGCGGATGCAAAAGAACGTCAGGCAAATCTCGCCCAGGCGTCCAAAAAGTTCAAAAGCGGCATCATTCAGGAACACTTCGGCATGCAAGAACTTGAGGAAGAAAATTGGGAAGCCGCCACCGATTCATTCACCAAAGCCAGAGACCTCTACCAAAACCCCGCCGACAAACTCCGGCAAGACCTCAATCTCGTCGAACTCAACCGCCGCCAGAAGAAACACGGCGAAGCACTCATCATTCTCAAGAAAGCCAAGGCTACCTATGCAGACCTCCCCGAAATCAAATCAGTCGATGGCCTCATTACAATTCTGGATCCCCCTGCTCCGCCGCCTGCCAAAAAGAAATGACCTACGAGCAGCTCCTCAATGATTGCGCCCCATCAACCAGCATTGTGGCAGAGAATTTGGCGCGACCAAATTTCGACGAAATCGAAATCCAATCCCATTGGTTCGCCGGGCATTTCTCCCGTGAGCACACCGCCAGCCACGGCCAAAAAATCCGCATTATCTCCCCCGGCGAATGGAATCGCGGTGCAGGCCCCGATTTCCTCGCCGCCTCCGTCGAGGTCGATGGTGAAATTAATTCCGGTCCCATCGAGCTCGATCTCGATTCCCGCAGCTGGGAACTCCACGGCCATCGTGAGAGTCCATTCTTCGACGACGTCATTCTCCACGTCGTCCTCACCGAATCCGGCCCCACCTTCTTCACCCGCACCAGTAACGACCGCGACGTCCCCCGCATCGTTCTCGCGCCCAACGAAGTCAACACCGCCCTCGGGCTTCCGCGTCTCACCCAAACCCTCGCCCGACCCGGCCGCTGTCTTAATCCACTCGCCAGACTTTCCGAAGAAAACATCACCTCTCTCCTCAAGGAATCCGCCCTCTATCGCGCCCAACAAAAAGCCCACCGCTTTGAACAAACCTCATCACTCCACGGCTTTTCGCAAGCCCTCTGGGAATTCTTTGCCGCCGCCATGGGCTTCTCCGCCAACCGCCTTCCCATGCGCCTCCTCGCGCAGCGCCTTCCCGCCAAAAAACTCAACACTTTCTCGCCCGAGGACCGCGAAGCCATCATCTTTGGCACCGCCGGATTTCTTTCTCCCCACCTCCACGAAACCGCCCCGCCCGAATCCCAGGAATGGCTCGAAGATCTCTGGACTCGTTGGTGGAAGCTCCGCGACCAATTCGAATTTCCCGAAAACCGCACCCCCGCGTGGAGCACCCGCGCGACCCGGCCCGGAAATCACCCGCACCGCCGCGTCGCTGCTCTCGCCACTGCGGCCGCGCAATGGAGATCAATCAGCACCCTCGCCAAGCAGGACCCGCCTTTCACCAAATTCACCTCCGCGATGAGTGACCTCAGCGACTCTTTCTGGGACCGGCATCACACCCTTAAATCCGCGCAAACCGAGAACACCATTAAGCTCGTCGGCAAATCCCGCCTCACCGATTTTCTCATCAACACGCTCTACCCACTCAACATCGAGCACTGGGACGCCTACGCCAAAGTCTGCGCCGATGCTCCCAATCAAAAAGTAAAACGCTGCTCCGAGCGCCTCTTCGGCTCACTCACCCTCGCCAAACCACACCTTAAATTCGCCTGGCAACACCAAGCCCTTCTGCAAATATACCAGGACTTTTGTCTCGAAGATCTCAGCGACTGCTCCGACTGTCCTTTCCCCGAACAACTCTCCACCTGGACCCATGACTGAAGCCGAAGCACTCATCGCCCTAAACCAACTCCCGCAAACTGGACCGGTTAAAATCAAACGCCTGATCGAAACCTTCGGTTCCGCCACCAAAGTCCTCCACGCCGCCGACACCGCTCTCCAGCAAGTGCAGGGCATCGGACCTGAATCCGCCAAGCTCATCGCGGACTGGGAAAACCTGACCGACCCCACCGCCGAAATCTCTCTCGCCAAAGAACGCGACATTACCATCCTCACCCAGGAAGATTCCGACTATCCCACGGCCCTACGCGATTCTTACGACGCCCCCGTCATTCTCTACATCTGGGGTAAACTCGAAGAACGCGACATTCACTCCATTGGCATCGTCGGCTCCCGCAAGCTCACTCACTACGGGCGCGAGGCCGCGCGTAAGTTCGCTTACCAACTCGCCGGCGCCGGACTTACCGTCATTTCTGGCCTCGCCCGCGGAATCGACACCGCTGCACACGAAGGAGCCCTCGCCGCCAAAGGTCGCACCATCGGCGTTCTCGGCTCCGGTTTGATGCAACTCTACCCGCCTGAAAACCTCGCCCTCGCAGAAAAGATCGCCGACGGACACGGAGCCATCATCTCCGAATTCCCCCTCCAAACTTCGCCCGACAAAAAAACTTTCCCGCAACGCAACCGCATCGTGGCCCACTGGTCCCGCGCCATCCTCGTTGTCGAGTGTCCCAGCCGCTCCGGCTCGCTTATCACCGCAAATCTCGCATCCGAGGCCGGACGCCACATCTACGCTGTCCCGGGTCCAATCGACCGTCCCACCTCCGGCGGCTGCCACGACCTCATCCGCGACGGGGCCACCCTCGTCACTGACGGTTCCCAAATTCTTGATGACTTAAGCCACCTTAACTTCGACCTCTCCCTCACCTTCGGAAACGAACCCGGCCCCATCGAAACCCACCTCGATCTCACCGAGGAAGAAAACGCCGTCCTTAAAGCCCTCGGTCACGACGAGCGCCTCATCGACGAACTGGTTGCCGCCACCTCCCTTCCATCTCATCAAATCTCCGTCATCCTGATGAAGCTCGAGCTAAGAAACCTCGTCCTCACTCTCCCCGGCCAACGCTACCGGAAAAAATAAGGTAAGCGGCCATCTTGGCCGCTTACCCCTCAACCAAGTCCATCCATGTTCAAAAAAATCAACAAACAACTCCCGCCTGAAACTTCTCGAAGCCATCTCAGGGCTGAAATTCCATTCCAATTGCGGGGACCAAAAACACCTAAAAAAGGTCTGATTGGTGATTGATACCTGAATTTCTCTCGTGAGAGTAATGTGAATAACTCCTCTCAATTCTATTTTTTTCCTACGGAAAGAAGGCCATCGGAAAGAAATTTCTTCCCATCCCCCCCCTTTCAGCCCTAAGTCCGGCCCGTGTCCAAGACTCTGATCATCGCTGAGAAGCCCTCTGTTGCTACAGATCTCTCCAAAGCCCTCACTAAAAAACTCGGCAAGTTTACCAAGAAGGGAAAGTCCCGTGATGCCCAGTATTTCGAGAACGATCAGGCGATGATCACCTCCGCGGTCGGTCATCTTATCGAGCTCAAAATGCCCACCGGCCCCAACGGAAAGAACCTTCCGTGGAAATTCGACGTCCTCCCGGCCATCCCCAGCAATTTTGCCCTCCAGCCCATCGAACAGTCCGAAGGACGGCTCCGCCACGTCCTTAAACTCGCCAAGCTCAAGGACGTCACCGAAATCGTGAACGCCTGTGATGCCGGTCGCGAGGGAGAACTCATCTTCCAATACATTATGGACTACGGGAAGGTGAAAAAGCCTATCAAACGCCTCTGGATGCAATCCATGACCACCGGCGCGATCCAACAAGCCTGGGACGAACTCCGCGACGGCCAGGAAATGTCCGACCTTTCCGACGCCGCCAAATGCCGCTCCGAATCCGACTGGCTCGTCGGCCTCAATTCCACCCGCGCCCTAACTTGCTTCCGCTCCCGCCACGGTGGCTTTAATATCACTGCCGCCGGACGCGTCCAAACACCCACTCTTGCCATCCTCGCGAAGCGCGAAAATGAAATCGCCGCTTTCACCGCGACTCCTTATGCCGAAGTCCACGGACTCTTTAGTGTCGACGCCGGCGAATACGACGGCAAGTGGATCGACCTCGACTTTAAGAAGGACGAAACAAACCCCCACGGTCGCGCCGAGCGCATCTGGGATAAAGAACGTGCCCGTATCGTCACCGAACGCTGCCTGAACAAAACTGGCATCGTCACCGAAGACAAAAAACCCACCAAGCAAATCGCGCCCCAGCTTTACGACCTCACCACCCTCCAGCGGGAGGCGCCCTTTACCGCCAAGAATACCCTCGGGCTCGCCCAAACTCTTTATGAGCGGCACAAGATGATCACCTATCCGAGAACCGATTCGCGTTACCTTCCCGAGGACTACATGTCCAACGTGAAAGAAATCGTGACCGAGCTCGCCGGTTCTACTTCCGATCTCGCCAACTGGGCCCAAGACGCCCTCGACAACGACCGCCTGCAATTTCAAAAGAGTATCTTTAATAATGCGAAAGTCTCCGATCACTTCGCGATCATACCGACCGGCCGTGTTGTCAAAATCGACGAGCCCGTTTCCAAGCTCTACGACATGATCGTGAAGCG
>PBTU01000140.1 GCA_002729295.1 Verrucomicrobiales bacterium
AGCTTCGGAAGGAAATTTTTCCAGAAACCTCGTTTGATGCGGTGGTGGTCAGTGTTCCGTATCCGAATGCCACGCCGGACGAGGTCATCAATGGGGTGATCATCCCGATGGAGGAGTCCATTACCGACATCGAGGGGATCAAGCGGGTGACATCCAACGCGAGTCGCAATATCGGCGCGATGACCATTGAGGTCGAGACGGGGTATGAAACCCGCAACGTCATGGACGACGTGAAGACCCAGCTCGACGCCATCGACAACTTTGCCGAGAATGCCGAGCGTCCTGTTCTGGAGGAGTTGATCATTAACCGGCAGATTCTGAGTTTGGCGATTATTGCGAATACCGATGAGGCGAGCTTGCGAGAGTATGCCGAGACCGTTCGGGATGGTTTACTGAATTACGAACCCGGAGACCCAAAAGGGGTGTCCCAAAAGCTGTCGCGGTTCCTCAAGGGCGATCCGGAGATCAAGAAAGTGGAATTGGCGTCTGTGCGGGATTACGAGATTTCGATCGAGGTGTCCGAGGATCGCCTGAGGCAATATGGACTGACCATACAGCAGGTTGCGGCAGCGGTTCGTAAAGCTTCTCTGGATTTACCAAGTGGATCGGTGAAAACGGAGTCGGGAGAGATTGTAGTGCGGGGAATCGGGAAACGTTATCGTGGCGCAGCCTTTTCCGGGATTGCGGTAAAGGCAAATCCTGATGGCTCCGTTGTGAAGCTCGAGGAAGTCGCTGAGATTATCGATGGGTTTGAAGATAGTGAATTGTCTTCCACCTTTAATGGATATTCGGCGGTGGTGCTTCACGTCTTTAGCGTGGGGGAGCAGGATACGCTGACGATCGCAGCATTGGCCAAGGAGTATATCGATGGGTTGGAAAAACCGCCCGGGGTAAGCATTACTCCCTGGAATGACATGAGTCTCATGTTGCAAGGTCGGCTTGACCTCTTGCGGCGGAATATCGGGATGGGCCTGCTTCTGGTGCTCCTCGTACTTGCTCTTTTCCTGCGCCCGAGTCTGGCCTTTCTGGTGGCTATGGGAATCCCGGTGTCCTTTGCTGGAGGGATGTGGTTGATGCCTGAGTTTGGGGTTTCCCTGAATATGATTTCAGCGTTCGGCTTTATTCTCGTACTGGGAATCGTGGTCGATGATGCCATCGTTGTGGGTGAGAATGTCTATACCCGGATTCAAGGAGGAGAGCATCCGAGAGAGGCGAGTTGGAAGGGAACCCACGAGGTGGGAGTGGTGGTAATTTTTGGGGTCCTGACTACGGCGATGGCATTTACTCCGATGCTGGGTTTGAGTGGGGTGAGCGGGAAGATCTGGCCAAATATTCCGCTGGTGGTGATTCCGGTTCTCTTGTTCTCCCTCGTTCAGTCGAAGTTTGTTCTTCCGGCGCATCTGGCCTTGTTGAAGCCGACATCAAACAAGGTGAGTCGCAATCCCTTGATGCGTTTGCAGAAATGGATTTCAGGAGGGCTCGAGCGATTCATTAAGTCGATCTACACCCCAACTCTGGCGCTCTGTCTTCGTTTCCGATATGTTGTTTGGGTTGCGTTTTTTGGCTTGGTTGTGATATCCGCGAAGCTCGTGGAGACAGGGAGAATTCCTTTTGAGTTTATGCCCAAGGTCGAGGGTGAGATTCTTTCGGCGAAGCTGGAGATGGCCTTGGGCGTTCCATTCGCAGAAACCCAGGAGGCGGTTCGCCGGATTGAGGAGGCGGCCTTGCGGCTCGGAGCGGAGTTGAAGGATAATAACGGGAATTCGATTATCGTGAATCTTCTCGCGACCTCGGGAATGCAGCCGTTTCAGGCGGGATTGGCGCCGGGGGGAATTCCAAGTGGGACGCATTTGGGAGAAGTGACTCTGGAACTGGCAGCAGCCAAAGATCGTGATCTTTCAAGTGAACAAATACGCATCAAATGGCAGGAGCTGGTAGGAGATATTCCCGGAGTGGTGGTTCTTGGGTTTAAGTCGGAGACGAATGCGGGAGGCGACGCCATCTATGTGAATTTGACCAGTCGGGATTATCAAGTGCTTTCGGAAGCTACGGCCTGGGCGACGGAGAAATTACGCAAGGAATATCCTGGCGTGATTGAGGTTTCCAATTCGGATCGCCGTGGTCGGGAGGAATTTATCGTGAGAGATCTCACCGATCGGGGAAAGGCGCTGGGTTTTGATCTCGCTTCAGTGATGAGCCAGGTTCGTGATGGTTTTTACGGCAATGAAGTACAGCGACTGCAGCGAGGGCGTGACGAAGTGAAGGTGATGGTCCGCTATCCGGAAGCTGAACGAAAATCGGTGGCGAATATCGAGTCAATGAAGTTGCGGGCGCCGAACGGTATCGAGGTGCCGTTGTTGGAGGTAGTGGAGCCCGACTACGGGCGGAGTCCGGATACGATTCGTCGAATTGATCGAAATTCGACTATCAGTATGTGGGGCGATGTGGATCGGACGAGTGGCTATAATGCCGACAAGATTCGCGACCGCTTCCAAGAGGAAGTGCTGGATGTATTGGCCGAGAAGTTTCCCGGAGTAAGGTATTCCGTCGAAGGAGAGAAAGCCGAGCAGAGTAACAGTATCCGTGAGATGATGGTCGGGTTCGTCGGGGCTTTGCTCTTGATGTACGTCTTGATGGCAATCCCATTAAAAAGCTACATTCAGCCGTTGATTGTAATGAGTGTCATTCCATTTGGGATTGTGGGGGGGATCGCGGGACACATTTTCATGGACATGAATTTAAGTATCATGTCGCTCTGCGGGATCGTGGCTTTGTCCGGGGTGGTGGTGAATGATAGTCTGGTTCTGGTTGATTACGTTAATCGAAATCGGGACGAGGCTTCGACGATTAGGGAAGCTGCGGTGATTGCCGGGGCCCGACGTTTTCGTCCAATCCTGCTGACTTCGTTGACGACCTTTGCTGGACTCATGCCGATGCTATTAGAAACAGACCTTCAGGCTAAAATTCTCATTCCCATGGCCGTATCACTGGGATTTGGAATCTTGTTTGCCACCTCGATTACGCTCATTCTGGTTCCCTCGATTTACCTGATTCTGGATGATATAATTAATCTTTTCAGGGGAAATCGTGATGCCGAATCTCGGTTGAAGTGAATTAGGTTGGCAAATCAGAAATCTAGGTGAAATTCATGGGGATGTTTCTCGATGCTCTCGCCAGTGCCTTCCCTCAATCGTCTTACACCCAGCCGGAATGTTTGGAATTTACACGCGAGACGGATGCGTTCCACAAACTGAGTAAACGGGGGCAGGGGATCCTTGGCCGGGTTCTCGGAGGAGAGTCGGGCATTTCGAAAAGGCATTTTTCGACAAGTCAACCTGCGGCGATGTTTGATGCGGGAGCGCAGGAATTGAATGAGTTTTTTGAGAGGGAAGCGCCGAAGTTGTCGGTGGAAGCCTTCTTGAACACGGGAGTGAACGTCGCGGGAATTGACGCGCTCATTGTGTGCACCTGCACCGGATATCTTTGTCCGGGAGTGAGTAGTCATGTCGCTGAGCAATTGGGGATGAGGGATGATGCCTATTTACAAGACATCGTTGGGCTGGGCTGTGGCGCGGCCATTCCGATGATGCGGGCTGCGGAAGGATTTTTGGCGGCAAATCCGGGGAAGAAAGTCGCGACGATCGCGGTGGAGGTTTGCTCGGCGGCGCTCTATGTAAACGAGGATCCGGGTGTTCTGATTAGTTTATGTTTGTTTGGAGACGGGGCGGCGGCGGCGGTTTGGTCGGATGAACAATTGGAGGGAAAGTGGCAGGTGGGAGGATTCCAAACGGTGCATGTTCCAGAGGACCGGGAGAAGATTCGCTTCGTAAATGGCGGCGGCAAATTACAGAACAAGCTTCACAAGAGCGTGCCGAGATTGGCGGCTGATGCGGTGAGTGTTCTTTGGGCAAAGCGGAGTGGAGATCCTTGCCAGGTGCTGGCTCATACCGGAGGACGCGATGTCATCGAGGCGCTGGAAGAGAAGTTGGGGTGGTCTTTGGAGGAGACGAGAAAAGTTCTCAATGACTACGGGAATTGCTCCAGCCCCTGTGTTTTATTCGCCCTGGAGGAACGACTGAAATCAGATTCTAGCGATGATCGATATTGGCTGACGAGCTTTGGAGCCGGTTTTTCGGCTCATTCTTGCGAGATGTGGCGTTGACACGGGGCGGTCGCTCAGTGAGGTTGCCCGCGTCATGATTAATAGAACGCGCTGGGCTCTTACCGGCATTTTAAGTGGTGCCCTTGGGTTGACTGCGGTCGCTCAAGACCCCGCAAAGCCCGGCAAAGAAAAAGAGGGAGAGGCGGCGGCTCCTGCAGCTCCCAAAGAAAACCCAGCCTTCAAGGCTCCGGCTGATGTGGCGGCAGTGCCTGCCGATGCGCAAAAGACCGAGTCCGGTCTGGCCTTTAAGATTCTCAAGGCCGGGGAAGGTAAGGAGAAGCCCAGTAAGTGGGACAAGGTGAAGGTTGACTACACCGGATGGCAGTCCTCGGACGGCAAGATGTTTGATAGCTCCTTGAAAGCTCGCCGTCCCGGCCAAGCGCCCGAGCCTGCGGAATTCGCGCTTTTCCAAGTGATTCCCGGTTGGACCGAAGGGCTTCAGCTCATGGTTGCCGGTGAGAAGCGTCGCTTCTGGATTCCCGGAGAGATGGCCTACGGAAATGAGCCAAGTCCCCAGGGGCGGCCGTTTGGAATGCTCGTTTTTGACGTGGAGCTTCATTCTTTTACCAAATCCAATGTTCCCGATGCTCCCAAGGAATTGATTGCGCCCGCTGATGCCGAAAAAACCGAATCCGGTTTGGCGTCCAAAATCTTGGAGGCCGGAACAGGCAAGGAGAAGCCAGGCGCTTCCGATGTTGCAACCGTGAATTTCAGTGGTTGGAAAAAAGACGGCGATCTTGTTCACAGCACGATGATCGATGGGCAGCCGAGTCAAATTAAGATCGACCAGGTTCCCATCAAAGGATGGACGGAAGCTCTTCAATTGATGGTCAAGGGCGAGAAGCGTCGCTTCTGGATCCCCGCTGCGCTGGCTTTCGGTAACGAAGGGTCTGAAGGCACTCCAACCGGCGATTTGATCTTTGATATGGAACTGGTTGACTTCAAGTCCACACCGCAACCCCCGCCGGCTCCCAAAGCTCCGGATGCTCCTGCTGATGTCGCCGCCGCACCTGGTGATGCCTTCAAAACCGATTCCGGCTTGGCCAGCAAGGTTCTCAAGGCTGGTGAGGGACCCGCCACTCCTGGTGAGGATGATTTTGTGAAATTCGATTTCTCAGGTTGGAAGACCGATGGCTCATCCGTGGGCTCAAGCAAAATGCCCAATGGCCGCCCCATGGCGATGCCTCTTTCCAAGGCCCCGATCAAAGGATGGACCGAAGGGATTCAGTTAATGAAGAAAGGCGAGACTCGTCGTTTTTGGATTCCTGCTGCTCTGGCCTTCGGGAATGCAGGACAGCCGGGAGCTCCCACCGGTGACTTGGTTTTTGATATTGAGCTTCTAGAGTTCAGCGCTCCCATTTCGGCTCCCGACGATGTCGCAGCAGCTCCGGCTGACGCGGAAAAGACCAAGTCAGGATTGGCTTCGAAAGTTCTCAAGAAGGGAACAGGCGAGAAGAAAGCAACCGCGACCGACTCCGTCACGGTGCACTACACCGGTTGGCGTGCCGAAGATGGTAAGATGTTTGATAGCTCCGTTCAGCGTGGCGAGCCCTTTACCTTCTCCCTGCGAGGCGGGGTGATCCAAGGCTGGCTTGAAGGAGCAAAGTTGATGGTTGAGGGCGAAAAGCGTCGCTTTTGGATTCCCGGAAATTTGGCTTACGACGGCCAGGAAGGGCGTCCCCAGGGTGTGCTTGTTTTTGATATTGAAGTCCTCAAAATCGGCCAGTAGGTCGGCTCGAACGATTTTAAACGGCCCGTTGCCACGTGCAGCAGGCCGTTTTTTGTTTGCGCAAATGTCTCCAGCGGTTACTGGGCTCTCATGAGTGACGAACTGAAGACTCCCGATGACGTAGCCGCAGCCCCCGCCGATGCCGAGAGGACTGCTTCCGGTCTGGCCTCCAAGGTTCTCAGGGAAGGTTGCTGCACTGATCATCCGGGACCGCGTGACACCGTAAAGGTGCACTACACCGGTTGGCAGGTTTCTGACGGCAAGATGTTCGATAGCTCGGTCAAGCGTGGCGAGCAGATTACTTTTCCTCTCAATCAGGTTATTCCCGGCTGGACCGAGGGGGTGCAGTTGATGGTCGTGGGTGAAAAACGACGTTTCTGGATTCCTTCCGACCTGGCCTACGGTGAGGTGCCCCAACGACCCGGTGCTCCGGCGGGGGATTTGGTCTTTGATGTCGAATTATTCGAAATCGAAAAGGCCGCTCCGACGGCCGAGATCCCTGAGAATGTTGCAGAAGCGCACGAGGATGCAATCACCACCGATTCCGGGCTGGCTGTTCATCACATGGAGGAAGGTCAGGGAGATACTCCCGGCCCCAAGGATGTTGTGACGGTTCATTTTAGTGGTTGGACCCTTGCGGGCGAGTTGGTGGAAAGCACCGCGCTTCATCAAGGCCCTGCTCAATTCAAGTTGGATCAAGTTTCCATCAAAGGATGGGTTGAAGGACTACAGATGATGAAGGTGGGTGGGAAATCCCGTTTTTGGGTTCCCGCCGCTCTGGCTTTTGGCGAAAACCCACCGCAAGGAGCCCCAACGGGTGATCTCACCTTTGATTTCGAACTCCTCGATGTCGCCCAGTCTCCGGAGGAGCCCAAGGGAATTGATGCTCCTGATGATGTTGCGGCAGCTCCCGATGATGCCGAAGTAACCAGCAGTGGTCTGGCTTCCAAATTACTCAAGGCCGGCTCCGGTTCGGCCCATCCGAAGGCAGTCGACAAAGTGCTCGTGCATTATACCGGGTGGACCACCGACGGTAAGATGTTCGATAGCTCCGTGGCACGTGGCGAGCCTATTTCCTTCCCGCTCAATGGTGTGATCGAAGGTTGGACCGAGGGCGTTCAGCTCATGGTGGAAGGAGAAACCCGTCGTTTTTGGATTCCCGGGAAAATGGCCTATGGGGAGAAGCCCAGCCGTCCCGGAGCACCCGGCGGCATGCTCGTCTTTGATGTCGAGTTGATCAAAATCGGGGGGTAGCGGTCGAAATATAAAATCTACCGGTCTTCGTATTTGCGGGGTCGGGACATCTGTTACATTGTCGCTTCGTGCTGTTGGATATTAGCTGGATTTTTCTGGGACTTTTTTTGCTCTACTACGGAGCGGAATGGTTGGTGAAGGGATCATCGGAATTAGCGATCCGGCTTGGGATCAGTCCGCTCGTGATTGGTTTGACCGTGGTGGCTTTTGGAACGAGTGCGCCTGAATTAGTGGTGAGTATTAAGGCCAATTGGAGTGGTCAGGGGGGCATGGCGATTGGCAATGTCGTTGGCTCGAATATTTGTAACATCTGTTTGGTGCTGGGTATTGGAGCGGCGATCTTTCCGCTGGCAATTCACCGGCAGCTGATTCGGCGGGAAATGCCGATCCTTCTTGTGGCAACCATTGTGTTCTCCCTGATGCTTGGGGATGGAGGGATCGAGCGTTGGGAGGCAGCTATTCTTGCGGTGGGGATTATTTTTTATGTCATCTTCAGTTTAATTGAGGCACGCAGTGAGCCTGATACTGATTGTTCCGAGGAAGTTCCTCCCAAGATGATCGAGGAAGTGCGAGAGAGGGGAACCGGGCGGATTTTTTATGATCTCCTTCTTATCATTCTGGGCGCAGCTCTCTTAGTCGTGGGAGCGGATCGCATGGTTTATGGAGGGGAGCATGTGGCGCGGGCCTTTGGAGTCTCCGAGGCTGTGATTGGGCTCACTTTATTTGCTTTCGGAACTTCTCTGCCGGAACTCGCGACCTCGGTGGTTGCCGCGATGAAAAAGCAGGGCGATATCATCGTGGGGAATGCGGTGGGGTCGTGTATTTTCAATCTCCTTGCCGTGGTGGGAATTGCCGGATTGGTAGCGCCATTGAAAGCTGATGGAGTTACCGTGATCCATATTGGGGTGATGTTGGGAACCGCCATCATTCTCATGCCCATGATGTGGCATCGGATGAAGCTGGACCGGTGGGAGGGATTGCTTCTTTTCGTGGGATACCTTGGCTTTGTCGGTTGGCTGGTCTCTACTTCCTGAGCTTGCCGATTTGCCGGTGATGGTGTCAAGTCGGCCCGTGCTCAGCTTACTTGCCACATACGTCCATAATTTGGACCCCGTCATTTTTGGGATTAACGAAAAGATTGCCCTGCGATGGTATGGGCTTTCCTATGTGGTCGGATTTGTGGCGGCCTACTACATTCTTACACGTCTCGCCCGGAAGAAACTCTGGGTAGTTGGGCCGGAGAAGGTGGGAGATTTGGTGACCTATACCGCGCTTTTCGGAGTCTTTTTGGGAGGGCGTCTGGGGTATGTGTTTTTCTACATGATTCCCGAGCGGGGATGGGGCGTGATCGCGGAGGATCCCATGATCATTTTCAAAGTCTGGGAAGGGGGCATGGCTTCTCATGGAGGAATTCTGGGCATCATGGTATTTACTTTGTTCTACGCCTGGAGAAACAAACTTTCCTGGCCAGGTTTGGGCGACGGAATCGCGATTGTCGCTCCGCTGGGAGTGTTTTTTGGTCGAATCGCAAATTTCATTAACGGAGAACTCTATGGAACGACGACCGCAGCCTCGAATTGGTGGGCGGTGAAGTTTCCAAAGTCTCTCTTTGAAAAGGAAAATGCGGAAAACCTGCAGTTGGCGATACAGCAAGCTGCGATAAGCTCCGAAGAAGTCGGAGCAATTACGGCAACCCTCAAGCAGGATAACTACGAGTATTTTCATGTGACCGGAGAGGCCTTTGAAAAAATCCTGGAAATCGGTCGTCGTGACCCGGAGGTGCTGAAGGCTTTAGCTGATCACACTCCGGCCCGCCATGCTTCTCAGCTTTATGAAGGAGTTCTTGAAGGAGCGCTAATCTTCGCGGCCCTTTATGCGGTGCGCGTCTTTCTCCCGAGACTTGCGCATGGGGTTATTTCGGGTTGTTTCTTCATCAGTTATGCCATTTTTCGGATTTTGGTTGAGAATGTTCGCCAGCCAGACGCCGAGAAGATCATGGGGGTTACGAAGGGGCAGTTTTATTCCTTCTTCATGATCGCGGTGGGGATTGGCTTTCTGATTTATGCTGTCAAATCGAAAAAAGGTCTTTCAGCGAGTCGAGAGTAAGGATTGCCCCTTTGCCTAACATTTGCTAACTCGCGCCCTCAAATGCAGCGGGAAACGATGAAAGAAGTGCGGGTATTCGCACCAGCAACGGTAGCCAATGTGGCTTGCGGCTATGATGTTCTTGGTTTTGCCATTGATGCGCCGGGAGATGAAATCGTGGCCCGTCATTCACCGGAGCCTGGTCTCAGGATTACTAAAATCACCGGCGATGACGGGAAATTGCCACTCGAAGCAGAGCAGAATACCGCCGGAGTGGCAGCGTTGGATCTGCTGAAGCATCTGGGTATGCTCGATCGGGGGATCGAACTGGAGATTCACAAGAAGATGCCTTTTGGCAGCGGACTGGGTTCCAGTGCCGCCAGTGCGGTGGCCGGGGCGTATGCAGTGAACAAGCTCATCGGAGAGCCGCTTACCAAGAAACAGCTTTTGTCCTTCGCGATGACCGGGGAGGCCAGCGCCGATGGAGCCTGGCATGCGGATAATGTCGGCCCCTGCTTGCTGGGAGGGGTTGTCTTCATTCGCGACAACGAGGAGTTGGATATCTCCCAGCTTCCCGTGCCCAAGAATCTCTGGGCAGCGGTGGTGCATCCTGACATCGAAATTTTGACTAAAGTGGCTCGGGAGATTTTGCCAACCGAAGTTCCTTTGGCAAATGTCACCCAACAAATCGGAAACCTCGGAGGTCTGATCTGTGGCCTGATTCAGGAGGACTACGGCATGATCAGTCGTTCGGTTCACGATGTGATCGCGGAGCCCCGGCGACAGAAGCTCATCCCGGAATTTTACAAAGCCAAGAGAGCGGCCATGGGCGCTGGTGCTCTTGGATTCAGCATCTCGGGAGCGGGCCCAAGTGTCTTCGCTCTTTGCGAAGGTGAGGAGTCGGCTCAAAGGGTTGGAGAGGCGATTTCGGCAGTGTTCACCAAAGTTGATTTGGGAAATCAGCTCTATGTCTCCCGGGTGAATTTGGATGGCGTCAAAGTGATCAGCTAGTCATGCCCCAGCGATTTTATAGCACCAAAAGCCCAGGAGATTTCGTTGACGTCAAAGAGGCGGTTCTTCGCTCGCTCCCTGCAGATAACGGGCTCTACATGCCCGAGAAGATCGAGCCACTTGGAGATGATTTTTGGAATGGTTGGCGGGATTTGAGTCTCAGCCAACTTGGTTTTCAAATTGCGCGTCAGGTTTTTCGCGAGAGTATTCCTGCGGAGAAATTGGAAATGATTGTGCATGAGGCAATCAATTTCCCGGCTCCATTGGTGAGGGTGAAAGAGAAGGAGTATGTCCTCGAATTGTATCACGGTCCAACGCTGGCTTTCAAAGATTTCGGCGCGCGTTTTATGGCCCGTCTGATGGGGTGGTTGACGAAGGATGATGATGGCTTGCTCACGGTGTTGGTTGCGACCAGTGGAGATACCGGTGGGGCGGTTGCGAGTGCCTTTCACAAAGTGCCGGGAACGCGTGTCATCATTTTGTATCCCAAAGGGAAGGTGAGCGGTCTGCAAGAGAAGCAGCTCACGACTTTGGGCGACAATATTACCGCCTTGGAAATCGAAGGTAATTTCGATGATTGTCAACGTCTGGTGAAGTCGGCTTTTCTCAAGCGTGAGATGTCAGAGCGGATGAATCTTACTTCTGCGAACTCGATTAATATCTCCCGGCTCATTCCGCAGAGTTTTTATTACTTTGATGCCGCGCGTAATTTGCCGGAAGGCGCGAAGCCGACCTTTGTGATTCCCAGCGGAAATTTTGGGAATCTCACCGCCGGATTGTTCGCAGAGGCGATGGGCTTGCCGGTGGAGCAATTTGTGGCCGCCACCAATCGGAATGATGTCGTTCCGGTATACCTCAGGGAAGGGGAGTATCGTCCGCGTCCGAGTGTGGCTACCATTTCCAATGCGATGGATGTGGGAGCGCCTAGTAACTTTGCCCGCATGGAAAGTATTTTCGGCTCCGAGTGGGAGCGGATGCGTTCGCGGGTCATGGGCTTTGCCTACGATGATCAAATGACCCGCAATACCATTCGACGGATCAAGGCGGAAACCGGATATACGCTCGAACCACATGGCGCGGTGGGTTGGATGGCTGCCGAGGCCTGGCGGAAAGATCATCCGCAAGCTCACACCGTCGTTTTAGAAACTGCCCATCCTTCGAAATTCCTCGATGTGATGGAAGAGGAATTAGGGAAACGCACGATCGAGATCCCCGAACGCCTGGCTTGTCTCGCTGATCGCGAGAAAGTGGCGATCCAACTGGGAACTGACGAATCAGCCTTTCAGGACTGGCTGGAAGGTCTGGAATAGCTGGAAATATTGCTTTTCTGACCATTTTTTCTAATTTTTGTCTGTCGAAGCGCGTTTTTGAGGATAGTTAATCGAGAGTCTCCAATCGCACCTCACAGGTCCAGTCACGATGAGCTTACACGCAGATCTTAGCCCAGAAACCCGCGAACGCCTTGCCTCACAACGTCGCTGGTCAACGATCACCAGCTTGCTGGTAGGCCTTTTGACGACTATTCTGATGGGAGTGATTCTGTTTTTGATCGCGATGGTAGTTCAAAAGGAAGAAATCCCGGAGTTGGTTTCCTATTCGGCCGAGCCTGAGAATGACGAGACTCAGAAGAT
The DNA here is from genome assembly GCA_002729295.1 of Verrucomicrobiales bacterium. Taxonomy (GTDB): domain Bacteria; phylum Verrucomicrobiota; class Verrucomicrobiia; order Verrucomicrobiales; family Akkermansiaceae; genus SW10. The sequence goes on from PBTU01000140.1 coordinate 11,873, forward strand.
CAAAAAGGTTCAAACCCAGGTGGAGAAAAAACCTGCGGCTCCCTCTTCTGCCATGGCTCGAGTCATTGCGGCCAACACCACCTCGCCGGTCGCGATTCCCGTGCCGGAAATCAAT
>PBTU01000141.1 GCA_002729295.1 Verrucomicrobiales bacterium
CCCGCGGCCAATCCCGAGGTATGCGTTAGAAGATGCCGAATGGTAATCTTCGGTTTATTGGAATCCCCGATCAACTCCGGCAGGTAGCGCTGCGCGGGCACATCGAGATCGATCTTCCCTTCCTCGAACAATTTCATGACCGAAGGAGTCGTCGCCACCACTTTGGTCAAGGACGCGAGATCATAGATGGTCTCCTTTGTCGCCCCTTCCACCACGGGTTCCAATTGTCGCTGGCCATAGCTCTTCTGATAAATCCCCTTCCCGTGTTCCAAATGGAGAACCCCGCCCGGCATCCGTTTGTCAGAGATCCCCTTCTCAATCAGAACATCGATCTCCCGCAATACTTTGAGATCAAGCCCTTGCGCATAAGTGACGGAATAGGTGGCAAGAAAAACAAGGAATCGAATCATCATCGGGATGAATTTACTACGGACCGGACCACCCGCTCTTCCAAACTCTTCTTTTTCGTAAGCGCTATTGATTCTGTGTTACGATCACCCTGGCATACTTTTGATCTTCCAACTCCGGAGCGAGAGACCATTGGGTGATGATGGAGTTTCCGTTTGGAACCGATTAATTAAGAAGAATGGCCTCGCTATCTTGCAAGGTCGTGAGATCACGGGAAACTTCGACCCTGACGCTGACATCGTCCGCCCCCAGGATTTGTGGAAATTCCAAAACCGATAACCCATTCGCGAACCTGTCTAGGAACAGAGCCACTCTCACGGCATACTCTTTTCGATAAACTCCCAAGTTTCCAAGCCCCATTTTCCTTCGGTCATGCACTTGGGATTGTGCAGAAACTTCCTTGAAGGATCCTTGCGATTGAGACAACACGACCCTTCCGGGTAGTCACTCACCTCAGCAGGTAATTGGGTGAAATCATAAATGATTTTGAGCTGGTCCAGAGCCTCTCGGAACTTTCTGGTATTGAGTCCACCTTGAACAATTCGAAGCTTCAGAGACTTCTTAATCGCTTCCGCTTCCTTCACAAACTCCGGAACATAATTTCTGACGCTCGAATCCGTCGTGCTCGTACCCCCGCCGGCATCCAGGGCCACTGCGACCGAAAAAACATCGAGATGTTTTGATCCCCAGTAAAGGGAACCTGCGGCACCCATGGAGAATCCCATAATCGTTCGCCTGCTCCTGTCTTTTGCGATGGCGTATTCTTTCTCAAGATGCGGCAATAATTCCTTAATTACATTGGTTTCAGGCATCTTCCCCTTGGCCCCATCCCGCCAAACTGTTCCACCGTACTTTTCAGGAAATACGACAATCGCATCCCGGATCTTCCCCGCTTTCCTCGCGGCTTCATAACTGAGCATGACTTCGGACGAAGAATTGCCACCCCCCGCACCATGAAGAAAAACGATCAAAGGATACGGTCCCTTGTCCTTGCTGTATTCCGGAGGCAAATACAGGGTGTAAATGATTTCATTCCCCGTGACAGGCCCCTTGAAGATCAAATTCTTTTGATATTTTCCTTGGTGAACAGCAGCAGCCTTTTGGCCCTGGGCCACACCCATTCCAAGTGCACAAAGAGCTAGAAGCATTCGTATCGTCATCATTATTTGGATTCTTGTTTAGCGCCAAGAAAACAACACCTCGCCCCGACTAGGAAGATAAAAACCCTCGAGGCCGGTTTTCTGGTTTTGCGTCTATCCAGACTCAATGTTAACTCCCTCCCATGATACGCGTATTAACCGCCCTGTTTCTAGCTGCCACTTTTGCCACCGCCGGGGCACGCAAACCCAACATCATTTACGTCATGGTCGACGACCTCGGATATGGTGACCTCGGTTGTTACGGCCAAAAGACGCTCAAAACTCCGCATCTCGACAAGATGGCGTCACAAGGCATGAAATTTACCGACCACTATTCCGGTCACACCGTGTGCCGCCCATCCAGGTTGGTCCTCTGGCTTGGCCAGCACGTCGGAACGACGAAAGTCAACGGCAACATCAAGGCTGGGCTGACGGGAAAAGAAATGACCATCGCCAAGAAACTCAATGAGGCGGGATACACCACCGGAGGCGTCGGCAAGTGGGCTCTCGGACATGTTAGTAAGCCAGAGGAAATTAACAATCCCGGACACCCCAACAACAATGGATTCGACTACTGGTTCGGCTACATGAATCAGTCCAACGCTCACAATTTCTATCCCACCTTTCTTTGGGAGAACAAGACCCAGATCAAACTCCCGGGAAATGTCATCAGTGATGATCCCCGCGGAGCAGGACGTGTCGCGAGCAAGAAAGTTACCTACTCCCACCACAAAATGGTCGATCGCGGTTTCGAGTTCATCCGTAAAAACAAAGATAACCCCTTCCTTCTCCATATGCATTGGACCATCCCACACACCAACAATGAAGCGGGCCGCGTAACTGGAGATGGTCAGGAAGTTCCCGACTACGGAATTTACAAAAACAAGGACTGGCCGAATCCCGAGAAAGGCTTCGCCGCCATGATCACCATGATGGACGACGACATGGGCAAGCTCTTCAAACTACTGCAAGATCTCAAGATCGACAACGATACCCTGGTCATCTTCACCTCCGATAACGGCCCGCACCACGAAGGCGGACACAAACATGATTTCTTCGACTCCAACGGGCCTTTGAAGGGCCACAAACGCTCCATGCACGACGGAGGAATTCGCGTTCCCTTCATCGCTAGGTGGCCGGGGAAAATCGAAGCAGCCACCACCTCAGACCTCCCATCAGCCTTCTGGGATTTTCTTCCAACCGCCTGCGAGATCGCTGGAACCGACGTCCCGAAAAACATCGATGGCATTTCCTATCTCCCGACCCTTCTCGGAAAATCCGACCAGCAGAAAAAACACAACTACCTCTACTGGAGCAGCCGGGAAGGCACCACCTCCATTGGTGTCCGGCATCAGAACTGGAAGCTCGTCAAATATCGCGAAACCAAGGCGAACAAGAAAAAGAGAACCAAAACAAACGGGCCGGACGATTGGCGACTCTACGATATTTCAAAAGACCCCGGCGAAGAGAACGACCTTTCCAAAGAGAAACCCGAACTGGTCTTGAAGATCAAAGGCCTTGTTGAACGGGACAAACTCCCCCTCTCCGCTCAACGTAAATAAAATACCCTAATCCAACCCCAACCGGGGTTGCGTCCAATAACGACGCCCCAAGGTGGAGGAAAGCTCCAGCTTCCCCCGTCTGCCGCGATTCGAATCTATGGATCAGATCAGCTCACCGACGATTCCAGTGGAGTCTCCGAAGCGGGTGTTCTTCAGGCCCATTTGTTGAAGTTGGGTGGAGAAGACATTGGAGAAAGGGGTGTCCCTGGTGAACTTGAGGTATTGGCCGTGTTTGAAGCCCAGCTTTTTGCCTCCGGCGAGAACGAGGGGGTAGTTCCGGTTGGTATGGGTGGTGCTGTTGCTGCTGCCGTAGAGGAAGGTGGTGTAGTCGAGGAGGCTGTCGCTGGACTCGGGAGCTGCAGAGGTGTTTCGCATCCGGGTCAGGAAGTGGGAGAACTCGGTGGCAAGGAAACGATCCCATTTACCGAGAGGTTCCACGCCGTCGTCTTTATTCCAGCCGTGAGCCAGACCGTGAAGGTGTTTTCCGAAGCCGAGGAGTTGCGGGAATTTCCCACCCAAAGTGGTGGCGTCGCCCATGCTGGCGATTTGGTAGGTGGCGACCCGTGTGGAGTCGGTTTGAAACGCCAGATGAATCAACTCGTACATTGTGCGAATATACTGCTCGGGGATCTGGTGATCAGAGTCGAGCTTGAGGCGTTCACGCTCTTCGTCGGTCAATGTCGGTTTGGCGATGTCGATCCAGGCTTGGGATTGTTCGACGTTTTTTTCCACCTGCCGGACCGAGTCCATGTATTCGTCGAGCTTTTGCTGGTCGTGATTACCAAGCTTGCGGCGGACGCTGTTGGCATCTTCGAGGACGAGGTCGAGAAGGTGGGCGGAACTTTTGAGTCGCCGGCGATTTCTCGCGGTGTCCGGATCGCCGGCACCAAAGAGGCGTTCGTAAATACGGCGGGGTTGATTGACGGCAGGAATCGGACGGCCGTGTTTGTTGAAGGAGAGAGTACTGGATCGAGTGGGTTCGCCCACTCCACCATCGGTGGACATGATCAACGAGTCGTAACGGGTTTGGCCGGCATAATGCTCTGCGACAATCTGATCCATGGACTGAACATTCCGCAGCTTGTTGGTGAGAATGTTCCAACCAGTAAGGAAAGTGTCAGCACTGTCGTGTCCGCCAATCTTTTCGACTTCGGGGTGAGAGAGTCCGCCAAGAACAGTGAGATGTTCGCGATGAGGTTCCAGCGGTTTTAAACTCTTGTTGAATTGAAAGTCCTTGCCTTCGCCTTTGGGGAACCAGTGCCAGTCTTGTTTATCTTCCTGCTTGGGAAGGGAGACCCCGAAAGGAAAATAGACAACACCGAGCCTGGCAGGAGGCGGAGTGGTCTTCTTACCATTGGCCATGCAGTCCAGCACCGGAAGGGCAAGACAAGCTCCTGCTCCCCGGAGAAATGTTCGTCGACCAATGTGTTGAGTCCTCATTACTTTGTCGAAAAGGCTTCATTAGTTACGATGCTTTCCACTAGTGATTGCAAACGAAGGCCATTTTTCAGTGATTTTTTTGCAATTTCTTCGACCAACGGCTCGTCAGAGAACTCAAGGGATCGCCCCATGGAATAAGCTAAAAGCTTACTGGTAAGTGCCTGAGCAAATTGTTGCCTCCGTTCGGTGAGAAGGTATTTCTTGAGCCCATCCAAATTCTTCAACTCTCTGCCATCGGGGAGCTTGCCCGTGGAATCCACCGGATGACGGGCCACGACTTTCTTCCCGTGTTTGCGGAGGATTTCATCACGGATCAAACCAGTGGCACCGTAGGCTTCAAGCATTTGCCCCCAGGGATCAATGTTTCGATGACAATCGGCACAGGCCGGATCATCCCGATGAATGCGCAGTTGCTCACGGATGGGCAGTTTCGAAAATTTTGGATCACTTTCATCGAGTGGCGGAACATTGGGCGGAGGTGGAGGCGGAGGATCATTGAGCAGGTTCTTGCGAACGAAGACCGCCCGCTTGATGATGCTAGAGTCGTAACCGGTGGAATGTCCCAATAAAACAGAGCCATGGGTCAAGACCCCTCCCCGCTCCGCTGACTTTTTGACTTTGCGGAAGTCTCCTCCATAAACCCCTTCGATCTTGTAATGATCTGCCAGTTCCTGGTTCACCAATTGAAAGTCCGATTCGATGAAGTTCTCTGCCGAGAGATTCCTGCGTAGGATCTCTCCGAAAAAGTGAATCGTTTCACTCCGGAAATTCTCCTTCAGATCCGGATGTGGTTTCCCATAGATATTGGGTTCGATTTCAATTCGATCAATGGCATCCACATCCAGCCATTGGGTGGCGAAAGTTCGAATGAATTCACCAGCGCGCGGGTCTTTCACCATTCGTGCCACCTCTTGTCGCAGGGCGTCTGGCTCGGTGAGCTTGTTCTGCTTCGCAAGATCTCGTAGCCGATCATCGGGAAGAGTGTTCCAGAGGAAGTAAGAAAGTCTGGCGGCAAGCTCATGGGAGTTAAGTTTCCTTTTCTCCTGAGATTCAGGCTCCATCAGATAGAGAAAGTCTTGTGAAACTAAGACCAGCACCAAGGTCTCTTTCAGCGCTTCTTCAAAGCTTGGAAAATCGGGACGAATCTTGGTGAAGAATGAAGCGAGCTTCTCAACCTCCTCAGGAACCACTTCTTTCCGCCAAGCCTTCGGCAGGAAATTCTTGAGAATGTGCGCAACTTGTTTCGCTTCGTCGTCCGGATACTTCTCTTTGGAATCGATGAGGATATCCTGATCGTGTTTGGGTGGCCACGACTCGTAGATAGGGCCTTTAAATTCCACGGACTCTACAACCAGATAAGGAAGATCGGGGTCTTCGATGCGGAAGTTTCTATCCTTCCCCTTCTCATCTTTTCTTTTCTCCGTTTTGACCTCCGCGTGTTCGTTGGCGACGTTCATCACATTGACTAAGAGCCCCGGGTATTTTCCCTGACCGCGCACGGGAAGCGGGAAGTTCTCCAACCTTCCTCGAAAGACATATTCGTGCGTGCCCTCCTTTATGATGTCCAGTTCGGCAAGTGTCTTTTCCTGAAGTAAGGTGTCCGGACGATACCCAACAACGACTCTCAACCTGGGGATCGGACCCTTTTTCTCCGGCAGATCGGCCTTCAATTTGACTCGAATTTCGAAAGGGCCTTCGTCCGGGTAGTCATCCTTAATCCGACCGATAAAGCGGACCTTGGGGCCCAGACGATTTCCGGCAATTTCGCCACTTTCCATCCGGACTTTGCTGGACTCCTTGAAAGTGTGGTGAAACATCTTGGGTTGAGGGCCGGTGACGATCGCTTTGTCGAGAGCATCCCGGGCCGCCTTGATGTAGTGCTCCATTTGTTCGCCGGTCATCTGGAGAGAGCTGCCATTATTACGAAGTCCGTCTGGCGACATCGGATCCCGGGGGATGTCCTGAATGTGGTTGATGTCGAGCCCCAACAAGTCCCGCATCGTATTCTGATACTGGTCACGAGTGAGTCTGCGCAGGACGACCTGTCCGCCTTTACTTTGGTGGACTTTGTGGGCGTGTTCGATGGTGGCATTGAGCCAATCCAGAACAATTTTGCGCTCTTCGGCAGTGAGGTCCTCTTCGTCATCAGGTGGCATTTCCCCGAGGTTGATCACTCCCCGGACATCATGCCATGTTTCGGCGGACCTCACGTCCTTGATCAAGTCGGAAGAGAGGGTATCGAGGCGGATTTTTCCTTTCTGCTTCTGCTCACCGTGACAGCCGAAGCATTTTGCTTGGAGAATGGGTCGCACCTGATCTTCGTATCCGCCGGGAGCCGCCGGCGACTCTGGCTTGGCGAATAAAGAACCACAAAGCATGAAGAGCAGTGGCATATATTGAAAGCTGGTCAGGATCCTTAACATCTGGTTCTTCCGAGGGCTCTATCGCTGGTTGAATTGAACTTGGCGACTCGGAAACCAAATTCAGTTTTGCACCTCAGATGGGAACCGTTCGTAATCTCTATACGCTAGTTCGTAAGCCAACATACGGGACAAATCTGTCCCTTGTATCAATGGCTGAAACATCCAGAGACGAAAGCCCTCGCCCTATCCCCAAATCGAACTCGCGGTGGCGTTGGCGTCCGCAAAGCGGTCGGTTTCGACACCGGCGTCTTGGAGCATGGTCGTCCACAGATTTGCGAGAGGAGTGTTTTCCTTCTCAGCCATTCGGTGCTGACCATGTTGTAGGCCTTTAAATCCGCCACCGGTGAGCAGGCAGGGCACATTGGTGTTGCGGTGAGCGGTACGCAATCCCCCGCCATTGTAGACGAGGCTGTTGTCGAAAAGCGTGCCGCCATTCGGGTCGAGCGGATCCTTGATGGCGCGGAGCTGGTCGATGAAGCCGGAGTAGAGCTGCATCCATTTCTTCGTTCGCTTCAGATTGAGCTCATGCAGTGAGACATTGGAGCCATAGTGCGAAAGGGTGTGCGGCGAAGAGGACATGCCCATGCTCTGGAGCAGGCCGGCATCGGGCATGCGATAGGTCACTACTCTGGTAGAGTCGGTTTGCCACGCGGCGAGGATCATCTTGAACATGGTCTTGATCTCCGGCTCTCCCTGCATCCCTTCCGGGGGCTTGGTTTGGGTGGTCTTGGGATATGGAATATCGATCCACTCTTCTTCACGGCTCAGGGCGAGCTCGATGTCGCGAATGCTCGTGGTATAGTCCTCCAGTTTCTCCCTGTCATCTTTGCTCAACATGCGTTTGGTCGAGTTCCCTTCGAACTCCAGGATATCGAAGATGCTGCGGCGTTGCTTGAGCGTGTGCAGCATCTCCTCCCGGCTGACATCCCCTCCAAAGATCTTGAAGAAGACTTCCAGCGGAGATGCAAAGCCAGGCAGCGGACTACCATCCTCACGATAGGAAATGGCTACCCCTCCATGACCGTTGCCGGAGTCACCGTTCTCGCAGTTGAGCTGAAGGCTTTCATGGCGCGTCCCCTTCCCTAAATGCTGTGCGGCCACCTGATCACAGGAAATGCTATTGTGCCGCGCCTTGCCCGAAAAGCCGACCACATTGGCGCAGGTCAACACGGCTTCGCTGCCCTCGTGAGGCTGCTTGTTCTCTACGTTTGTGAAGTTCGAGACCATGGTCACATGTCCGAGGTTTTTCTTCATTGGATCCCAACCGGCAGGCAAGGCCAGATCCTTCAGGCTGCCACCTTCCTTCGGGTAGAAATGCTTCTCCATGTGGCCGTGACCCATCGACATCCAGAGAAGGCGACGCACGGAGTTTTTGGCGAGTTCCTTTTCAGTAGCTGCTTGAACAGAAGAAGGAAGCAGGCTGGACAAGAACGGCAGCGTTAAAGCCTTCGTTCCGTTACGGAGAAAAGTACGGCGATTAGAAGTGATTGTGAGGTTCATTGGGAAATCTTAGGGTTCAAAGGTTTGGTATCTTTCTTGTCAGTTACATTCTCTGGTTCGGCTTCTTCAATAATTTCCATGTCGCTTAACCATTGTAAATAAAGATCCGGCCAGGTGGACAGCGGGTACTTTTCCCCCCGAATTTTGATACCGTGACCGCCTTTCTCAAAAAAGTGGGTGCGAACGGGGGCGCCGGCTTCTTCCAGAGCCTTGGCGTAAACTTCACTACCTATAAAAAAGCCGTCGTCTTTGCATGTTACAATCAGAGTGGGGCTGAGTTTATCGGTAACCGTAAACTCCTTAGCTAGTGCCTTCCCCTTGTTCATGTAGGCGGGGCAAAGCAACACCGTGAAGTTCGGTTTACAGCTGGCACCGTCCAGCTCATCGACTGCCTTATAGCTTGGAGTATCATAACCGGTACTGACCCGGGCCGAGAGATGCCCTCCCGCAGAGCTACCCATGACTCCTATCCGCTCTGGGTCGATGTTCCACTCAGCAGCTCGCGAGCGGACAATCCGGACTGCTCGCTGAATGTCATTATAGGCACGATTGCGATACTTGGGAATTCGGTAATGCAGGACAAAGGCGGAGATTCCGTGATCATTGAGCCACTCGGCGATCTGGTACCTCCCCGTGGTGCCACCAATATGAATGTAGCCTCCTCCCGGGCTTACAATGACCACGGGGACAGGTGCCTCCTGATTGGGAGCCGGGAAGTAACTCAAGTAAGGCTGAGTGATATCAGTGAGACGGAGGGAGCCTTCGCTTCGACCCGGCTTCATCGTTCCCATGCCTTTGCTATCCTGACTCGCGACATCTTTGGGCCAAAGCTTAATGATCTCGCCTTTATACCTTTCCTCAGCGCTCGCAATGACTGCGGTGCTCCAAAAAGCAATGCCACATAAAATAAAGACAATTAGTCGGTCTGTAACTGAGGTTTTCATCTGTTTGTTATGCTTCACGATGTTCTTCAACGTTGCTACTTGCCCTGAGCTGAATTCCCACTTTCAAAATTCAGCACCTTCTTCCGATTGCCCTTGGTGATGGTCACGATACCACTGTTCCAATCGGCGTTGAGAAAGGGACTTTCAAAGACCTTTTTCGGGGCATAGTTGACCAGATGCCTGTTGATGGAGGGAACCTCTCTCGCACTGGTGTCGAAGGTCAGTTGCTCCCCGTAGATGCTTTTGTATTCCAGCACCGGACCATTCAACCTGATTTTGCAGGCTTTCACCATCGCCTTGAAGGCGGCGAAGCTGCTGACGTCGCTCTTGGCCATCACCTCAAGGATCACGGGGGCGTATTCTTCATTGAGGATCATGGTTTTTCCTTCTCGGGTTGATCGCCTGTTCTTTTGTCCGTCAATGGCAATAAAAGGAGTTTGTCTCCACTGGAAACCACCTTTGACGACCTTGATGGCTGCATAAGCGTTTTCCGCTTCCACAAAAACGATGCCCTCTTCTTCCACGGGCACACTCAATCCGTCATTGGACATCCAGACGATCATCTCGGCTCCGCCCCTGTGATGCTTGAGCTTCTGGGTGATCAGGCTTCCCTTGCTCTGCACCGACCACTGTGCGTTCAGTGCCACTCGATTGTCTTTAGGTCGAACGATAGGAACGATCCTGGCATCTTCTTCGCCAGTGAAAATCACACCTTGCCAGCGATTTTGCGAACTGATCGCTGCCCAGTCCTTCAGAGGCCGTGCCGCTGTCATTGGAGTTCCCATGATGAAGGCGGGATCACAGTAGCTGTAGCGCAAAATACCACCACCATCAGTTCGCATCTTGCTTGGCACTTTGGTGACGGCCGTCTTCAGCGGCCGTCCAGTTGCACCGAGTCCTTGCGGCCGCTGCCGCACTTCATAGCGGCCGCGTCCCGACACGTCGAGCGCGATATCGGCCACCACGGCGGGTGGACGATAGTCACTGAGCGCCGCATCCATGTCATGGCCATAGACCGCAGGTTGCTTGCCGATTCCGAAGTAGAACCAGGCCAGCGGGGCGTTCCCGTGGCTTCGGTTCTGACTGAGCCCCTTGTAGAAATAGATGCGCGATCGCCCACCGCCCTGCACGCCGTCAATCTGTTCCTGCGCCCAATAGGCAAAGTAGAGATCCAATAGCAGGCCGGCCGATCGCCTTACCTGCGGGTCACCAAAGTCGTAGAAATTGTAAA
>PBTU01000142.1 GCA_002729295.1 Verrucomicrobiales bacterium
GAGGCTCAGGCTCTGATTTTTGGAGTTTTGCTGGCTGACGATAATAAGTTGAGGAAAGCGGAGGTATCTTATCTTCAGCAATCGGCGGGGAAAGATGCTACGGAATTGGCACTGCAGTGGCAGAAGGAGGTGAAGAGCCTGCATTCCGCCCGGAAAATCGCCCTAATCGATCTCGCTTTACCGACTCTGAGAGGCCTTGGAACGCTGGAATATCAACGATTCATTGAGATTTCCCGTTGGTTGATTTCCAGTGATTCCCAGGTCGATCTTTTTGAGTTTATGATTCAGAGGGTGATTGAACGTCACCTGGTGAGCCATTTCGAGCAGCAGGGGTTTGGTAAGATTCGCTACCGGAAATTGAGTCAATTATACGATGAGGTAAATGTCTTGGTGTCTACCATGGCTGGAATTGGGGCTGAAAATGAAACCGAGGCCAAGGAGGCCTACTCGGCAGCGATTAAGAATTGGCAGGGAAACTTTACCATGCATGACCGGTCCCGACTGGACCAACTGGATGGCGTATTGAAGAAAATCGATCAGGCCTCTCCAATGGTGAAGAAAGAGGTTCTCATGTCCTGCGGGTGCGCGGCTGCCAGCGACGGGGATTTGACCAATCGAGAGGCGGAATTGTTGCGGGCGATCGCCGATGCCATCGGATGTCCGGTGCCGCCCTTGATTTCTAATCTACAAGAAACGGAGAATTAGGAAGGCCTGGGCTTGCAATTCGACCTTCTTGGCTGAATTTTGTTCCCGTAAATCAATGGAGAAAGAGCGTGCGCCGTGGTGGCTTTGGCCGAACTTGTTGAGCATCGATGCTCCGCTTGTTGCGGTTGCGTGGGGCTGGATGTTTGCTAAGGCTTGGGGCGTAGTCAGTGTGCCATGGCAGCTTTGGGCGACGCTGGGGCTGGTGGTTTGGATGATCTACGTGCTGGATCGTCTTGTGGATGTCCGGCGTGAAGGTCCCGCCGCGAACCTCGAGAAACGGCACTATTTTGTTTTTCAGAGCCGTAAGCGGCTTTTCCCGTTGATGGTTGCAGTGACGCTTTGGTGTCTTTACGTGGGTTTGTTTATCCTTTCCAGAACGGTTGTGATGTACGGGATTTTTGTCATCGGTTTGGCGGTGGCCTATTTTGCCATGGCCATGACGCAATCGAGAGAGGAGCACACGGGGATTTTGAAAAATTCCGTTGCCGGGCTGACCTTCGCTTACGGGACTGCGGCGGGAATTCATGCCTACTCACCGGTGGTCTCCTTCGGACAAATGATTTTTTCCTGGGAGGTCTTGCTGTTCGGGGCCCTCTGTGCCGTCAATATGACGGCGATTGATTTTTGGGAATTGGAGGGGGAGGACAAGGAGGATGCCTCGGCCTTGCTCGGAATGGGAACCTTAATGGTGGGAGGGGCGGCGATGTTTTTCTCTCTCTGGGCTGATGATTTCAATAAGCCCTTCTTTTACGCAATTTTGGTAGGAGCTGGTGGACTTCATGTCTTGAACCGAATGCACGCGAAATTCGACAAAGACGGGCGGAGGTTGTGGGTTGATATGACGATCATAGCCCCGGTGGCGGTCTATTGGGTCTGGGTGAGATTTGATAATAGTGTTTTGACTTAATTGGGGGTTGAGCCCGGCCCCAAGATGGAAAAGGATGCGCCCGCATGAGCGACGTCGAAAAAAATGAGATTAAACCGGCCATTTTGATTCTGGGAGCTCCGGGCGCAGGGAAAGGAACGCAGGGGATTGTCCTTGGGCAAATTCCTCGATTTTACCATTTCGCCTGTGGAGATGTTTTTCGGCAGTTGGACACCCGGACTGAGTTGGGGCAGAAGTTTGTGGCATTCTCCCGGAGGGGCGAATTGGTTCCCGACGAACTTACGATTCAGTTGTGGGCAGCCCACATGGACAGCCGGATTAATTCGCACCAGTACAAGCCAGATATTGATATTTTGGTGCTCGATGGAATCCCCCGCAATGCCGAGCAGGCCCTGATTCTCGAGAATCATGTGAAGATCCATCACGTTTTTCATTTGAGCTGCCCGGATCGTGATGAGTTGGCTCGCCGGATGCGGAAACGTGCTCTGAAAGATAATCGGATGGATGATGCCTCGGAAGATGTGATTCAGCGGCGGATCAAACTTTACGAGGATGAGACAAAGCCTATTCTCAACTATTATCCAAATGAAATTTGCAGCGAGATCGATGCGACTCAGTCCCCGGCCAAGGTTCTCTATGACATCCTTGCCCGCCTCCAGACCCTCGAGGTCTATCAGAAAATTGCCAAGCTGACGGTTTGATGCGTATTGTCTTCATGGCGACCGGAGAAATTGCCGAAGCGACTTTCTCGGCTCTCCTGAATAGCGGTCACGAAGTGGCCGGACTGGTGACTCAACCGGATCGCCCGGTGGGCCGAAAGCAGGTTCTCACTGCGCCCGGAGTAAAAGAACTTGCGCAGGAAGAAGGGATTCCCGTGATACAGCCGGAATCGGTTCGCGAGGAGGATGCTCTGCAGCAGATTCGAGATTGGGCTCCCGAGGTAATCGTGGTGATGGCCTACGGTCAAATCCTGTCTCAGGCGCTCATTGAGATCCCGTCGCGGGCGATTATTAATCTTCATGCTTCGCTCCTTCCAAAATACCGCGGAGCAGCGTGTATTCAGGGAGCATTGTTGAATGGCGATCTGGAAACGGGTTGGAGTGTGTCCCACGTCGTGAAGAAGCTGGATTCCGGAAATATCATCTTGCAGCATCCCTTCGAGATCGCTCCGGAAGAAACGGGTGGCCAATTACATGACCGCCTGGCATTGGCCGGCCCAGCGGCGCTCGAAGACGCTTTGGAATTCTTTACAGAAGGAGATGTTCCCGGCATTTCGCAGCAAGAGGCGGAAGTGATTTATGTCCCCAAGCTGCTTCGCGAAGACGGGCGGATCGATTGGTCGAAACCAGCCACGGAAATCGAGCGAATGGTCAGAGCCTTTCATCCCTGGCCGGGGACATTTTCGGAGTTGGGAGGGAAGCGCTTGAAAATCTTTCCTCCCGTGCGGATTTCCGGAAAAAGTGGAGCTGCCGGAGAGTTTCTCGGACTTCTTGATGGTGGTGTCGAGATCGCCTGTGGGGTGGGAAGTCTCGTTCTGAGCGAGGTTCAGCCCGAGGGAAGCCGGAGAATGTCGAGCGAAGAGGTGGCGCGAGGCCGTCGCGACATCCTGAATGAAGGACTGAAATAGCTCGCAATTGGGCGAGACCTTGGACAGTCTTTTGGCATGAATATCGTTGTCGCTCTCTGGTTTGCCATGATCGTGGCCAGTCAGGCGATCACTTTGGAAATCTACAAGGTCTTCAGGCCGATTTCCCTGCACGGAACTGACGTGGCCGAGGAGTTTGAGGGCGAAATTATTCAGGCTAAAGTAATATCACAAACGATGGTGGTGACGGGGGCTCAACCCGAAGGGCTTCTGGCCGCGATCTCCGCGCCGCACCGTTTGGCCGGATCTGGTTCGTATCAGCCAAAGGAGGACAACCTTTTGGTTCTCTGTAGCATCGGGATGACTTCAATATCGGATGGAAGGAACCTCACCGTGAAGATCGATCTCGCGAAAATGAAGATCCCGAGGGAAGTTGAAATTCCCGTAAGAACCGTGCTCAAATTGGCCATTAAATCGGTCAAGGAGACGCTTAAGGGATTTCATATTCCCGAGGACGGTCCGATGAAGGTGAAGATCGAGATCGTCGGGACCAACAAGGGGACGGCCCCTCTGCTGGACCTATCTGAAAAATTTCGCGTTGGTGAGTAGGATTTTCCCTTTCCCCGCTGTGATCAGCCTGACAAGATCGACTTCAGCATATGAGTGAGCTTGAATCGATCCGGAATTTCAAACGAGTCGTCCTGAAATTGAGCGGCGAGGCTCTTCGCGCTGTCGGGAGCCACGATAATATTTCTCCTGAGATCGTGGGGCGAATTGCCCGCGAAATTCACGAAGCCCGTGAAGCCTCCAATGTGGAGCTGGCTATCGTCGTGGGAGGTGGGAATTTTTGGCGTGGAGCGAGTGCCAGTGCGCGGGGTATGGATCGGGCTACGGCTGATTACGTCGGCATGTTGGCGACTGTAATGAATGCCCTCGCTCTTCAGGCTGCGCTTGAACAAGAAGGCGAGGAATGCATCGTCCATTCCGCCATTCACATGCAAAATGTCGCCGAGCCCTTCATTCGCCGGAAAGCCTCCCGACAAATGTCACGTGGTGCGATCGTGATTTTCGCAGCAGGAACCGGTAGTCCTTTTTTCTCAACCGATACCACAGCGGCTCTTCGCGCGAACGAAATGAACGCCGATGTCATCTTCAAGGCAACGATGGTCGATGGCGTTTACGATTCCGATCCCAAGAAGAATCCCGAAGCTAAACGCTTTGAAACGGTGAGCTTCCGTCAGTGTATCAGCGAGGAACTGGGCGTCATGGACACAACGGCTTTCAGCCTATGCATGGATAACGATATCCCAATCATCATTTTTGATCTCGGAAAAGAAGGGAATATCCAAATCGCACTTAATCATGGAGAGATCGGAACGATCGTTCACTAAAAAATTCAAACCACCTATATTATGGAAAACATCAACGATATCGAAGCGGCCATGAAGAAAGCCGTCGAACATACCACCAGCGAATTCACCTCCATTCGGACCGGGAAAGCCTCCCCGGCTTTAGTCGAAAATCTCGATGTGCATGTCGCCAGTTACGGCAGCAATATGAAGCTCAAAGGTCTCGCCGTCATCACGAGCCCCGAGCCCCGGATGTTGGTCGTGCAGCCCTTTGATCCCTCCACCACCGGAGATATCGACAAGGCCATTCGCGAGAGCAAGCTGGGTCTTAATCCCGTCAATGACGGCAACCGTCTTCGTCTTCCGATTCCGGAATTGTCCGAGGAACGTCGTGTTGAATTGGTAAGATCAGTTAAGAGTATGGCCGAAGAAGGCCGCGTTCGGATTCGTGGTGTTCGCAAAGACGGCATGGATTTCGGTAAGAAGCAGAAAGCCAATAATGAACTGACCGAAGACGGCCTCCATGACTTTGAAGGAGAGGTCCAGGATCTCACCAACAAGTATGTTAAACAAATCGACGACTTGGTGGATGCCAAGGAGAAGGAAGTGATGACCGTTTAGGTTGTTGGTTTTATCGTACTTAAGGGAAGGTCTTGTTGAGTTCAACAGGGCCTTTTCTATGTTTATTCCTTTGAAACTGATCTTGACCAATTTGGTCTTGGCTGCGATGAAAAGTTGACCATGGGGAGCAGGAAAGGATAGCGTCGATCAATGATGAACCAAGCATTATCAAATTTGAAGAAAGTCCGCCCCGCAATCGCTTTGACCGCCCTGGCCGCCATGCCCCTTGCTTCGGCACACGAGGATCTGACCAAGCCGGAGATCAAGGTCGAAAAGAAGAAGGATGGGCTCTACATGTATATCGATGGAGTAAAGGTCCATGAGACGGATACCACGAAGCAACCTCTGCCGAAAGTGGTCACTCCAGGTGCTGCTGTTGGAGCTCCACCATCTGATGCGGTGGTTCTTTTCGATGGATCGGAGAAATCCTTCAAGGAGAATTGGAGCGATACCAGAGGAGGGGCGAGCAAGTGGAAGATTGTTGACGGCGCCATGGAGTCAGTTCGCGGTGCGGGCTATATTCAGAGCAAGGCCAAGTTTGGTTCATGTCAGCTTCACATCGAGTGGGCCTCTCCAGCTCAGGTAAAAGGAAACGGACAAGGACGTGGAAACAGCGGTGTCTTTTTGATGGGAACCTACGAAGTTCAAGTTCTCGATAGCTTTAAAAACCAGACATACGCCGACGGACAAGCCGGAGCGCTTTACGGCCGTTCCAAGCCACTCGTGAATGTTTCCCGTGGTCCAGGTGAGTGGCAGAGCTACGATATTATCTTCCATCGTCCGCTTTTTGATAAAAATGGTAAGGTGACCCGCCGTGCGACTTTCACCGTGCTTCACAATGGAGTCCTCATTCAGGATCACACCGTCTTGAGTGGAGGGACCGGATGGCAGGGCCCCCATGCGGCTTCCGACTACAAGGCGCATGCTGACAAACTGCCCATCTCAATGCAGGACCACGGAAACCCGGTTAGGTTTCGCAACGTTTGGGTGCGTGAATTGAAGGACTGATCTTCAAACGCCGATCTCTTAGCTGAAAGTGGCAGGCTCGCAGGGAGTCGAACCCCGATCTATGGTACCGGAAACCATTGTTCTATCCATTGAACTACGAGCCCCGCAAAGGTGGACGGAATTTAGTCAGACGCCTAGCCAAGTCAAATCGCAAAGTTCGAGAATCTCGCGTTGGATGACCGAGAGGGGAGAGCGTGCGATTGAGGGTTGCCAACACTGGAGGGATTAGAGAAGCTCTTTGTAATGAGTGATCAGTCATTGAAGGGAAAGACAGCCGTTGTATTTGGAGTCGCTAATAAGCGAAGCATTGCCTGGGCTATCGCGAAGGCTTGGTCGGACGCCGGAGCGAAGTTGATTTTTAATTACCAGGGAGAGCGTCTGAAAGACAATGTGGAGCAATTGGCATCGACCTTCGGTGACGATGTGCCGCTCTATCCTTGTGATGTTACTAGCGACGAGGAGATTGATACCTTTTTTGAGAAGGTGAAGGAGCATACCGAGACCGTGGACCTGGTATTGCACTCCGTGGCTTTTGCTCCCAAGGAGGCCCTTGAGAGCGATTTCCTCGGGACCAGCCGGGATGCCTTCAAAATCTCGCACGATATTAGTGCTTATTCATTGGTGGCCCTTGCCCAGCGTGCGGTTCCCATGATGACGAACGGAGGCAGCATTGTTGCGATGAGTTACTATGGTGCTGCCAAGGTGGTGCCGCACTACAATGTTATGGGGGTGGCCAAGGCGAGTTTGGAAGCGTCGACGCGTTACCTTGCGGCCGATCTGGGGTCGAGGAAGATTCGTGTGAATTGTATCAGCGCTGGACCAGTGCAAACACTGGCAGCTCGTGGAATTTCAGGATTTGGTTCCATGATCAAGCACTACGAAGAGCACGCACCGATTGGTCGCTCGTGCACCACGGATGAACTAGGAGCGACGGGAGTCTTTTTGGCCAGCGATGGTGCAGCCTCGATTACCGGACAAGTGCTCTATGTTGATGGTGGATACGAAATTATGGGAATGTAGCAATGGCTGAGTGGTATTTCGGGAAGGAAGGCCAGCAGTATGGTCCCATCGACGAGGCGGCCCTGCGTGCTCGAATCGCGGCCGGTGAAGTTTCCGAAAGTGATTTGATTTGGACGGTGGGGATGGCAGAGTGGACTCCGCTCAGCAAAGTTTCTCAATTTAGCGACCCAGCTCCGCAAGCCAGGTTAAGCGAGCCCGCTGAGAAATACCTTACCGACGAAGCGGCTTCGCCGTATGCCCCTCCGGCTGCGAATCTTGTGGCCCCGGTAGTCGGGGGCGGGGTGCAATTGTCTCCTCCAACCAGTGGGCTGGCGATTGCCAGTTTGGTGTGTGGAATTTTGAGTCTCTTTTTCTGCTTTTGCGGCGGGATGTTACTGGGAATTCCCGCTGTGATTTGTGGTCATATGGCACTGAAGCAAACCGGTTCAGAGAGCCCGGGGATGCCGCCTCGAATGGGCGGTCGCGGAATGGCCATTGCCGGTTTGATCATGGGGTATATCGGAATTCTGCTGATCATCGTCGGAATAATCGGGAATGTGGCAGACCTTGCAATGACACGATGAAAGGGAACGCGCCCCAAGGTCAGTGGCCTCGTTGGGTGTTGTTGGTTCCGTTGGTCCTGGTAGGGATGGTTTTGTTTCGCGGTTTTTTGCCACAAGCCAAGGCCATTTTGCCGGTTTGTTATTTATACACATCGATGGGGATCTATTGCCCCGGATGTGGAGGGACGAGAGCGGCAGAAG
The DNA here is from genome assembly GCA_002729295.1 of Verrucomicrobiales bacterium. Classification (GTDB taxonomy): domain Bacteria; phylum Verrucomicrobiota; class Verrucomicrobiia; order Verrucomicrobiales; family Akkermansiaceae; genus SW10. The sequence goes on from PBTU01000142.1 coordinate 7,918, forward strand.
CACTGGTGCACTTCAGAGTGGGCGAAGCGATGCGTCAGAATGCCTGGGCGGTTTCGGCTTTGTTGCTTGGGATCCCATTCGTCGGCCTGGCTGCGCTCAGAGTTCGCTTTCCCCGAATGTCCGTCTTTGGTCTTTTCCGATGGCGCCCCTGGATGGTCTGGTTCCTGGTGGCAACGATCGGACTTTTTGGGATACTCCGGAATGTTCCGGCATTCGATTGGCTGGCACCGGTAATTCGCCCTTAAGTGGCTACCACTCGAAATTTGAGCCGAAGCGATCGAGATCAGGATCCCAGACGTTGAATTCGATCTTCGAAAAGGCACTGGCATCGAATGTCGCTTTGTCGAACACCTGAGACGACCCATGGAGTGATTTGCCATCAAAAGAGAGGAGGTCCATGGTGATAAAGCCGCCTTCACGGAACCAGGCCCGGACATCTCCGGCACGCATTCGAGGTTCGGCTTTAGTTTCAAGATCGCCAAGACTGACGGAACTCATTCGCCTGACCGGAAGTTCGATATCGCCGAGAGAGGTCTTGAGATACAGTTTACCTTTTTCGATTTTATCAATGTCTCCTCTAATCGAGTCCCCGTTGGCTAGGAGGATTGTCTGACCTTCCATGTCCTGAAAGAGATCGTCGGTGGCGCTTTTGTTTTTTTCGTCCTCCGCAACAGGGAGGGTTCCGTCCCATTGGGTGATGGAAATTTGAGAGACTTTGATGGGTTGTGAGTTTTGCGGGACGAAGTGCAGCCAATCTCCAAAGCCCTTGGTGTCATCCAGATCGGTCCAGGTGCCGAGTAATTCGTTTTCGAGAAAGACGGCAGAAGTTCCCTCCTTGCGTCGGTCGAGATAGATTCTGATGGTGGCTTTTTCTCGGTCTCTGAGGTTGGTGGTTGTTTTATTGATAAGATCGCTCCGGGTATTGTCAGGTCCGGTGCGGTAGAGTTGGACATACGAACGTCGAACATTCAGGGAATACCCTTTGCGCAGGTAATTGGTGTCCGAGTTGCTCGATAGAAACATAATGTGGAAGTATGCCGAACTTTTCCACTCCACCTGACACGAGATCATCGAACGATCAGGGAGTTGGACTTCCCGGGCGATACCATCCCGCGATTTGGAGATCAGGGAACGGTCAGCATAGCTCCAGTTCTTTTCAATATCGCCATCGGAGGATACCCAGCCGTCCAGCCCGTTTGGCCCGTCATAGAATGAAGGCGACTGTGGGTAAACGTCTAATGCGGTCACCATGGAGCGTTTGAGAGTTAATTTGCCAGCATACCAGGTGTCCAGGGTGATGCTCTCATCGTCCAGATTTACCAGTCGTCCCCGGATGGTGTCCTGACGTTTACTATTGAAGTGGTGATTGATGGTCGCGATGGCATAGTGGTCGGAATCCGGGGAAGTGGATTCACTATCGAGAGAAAGTTCGATCAATCGTTTGGTGTTTAAATTGACCTTTCCCTTGAGTGCGGGGGAGGAAAGTTCGATTGTTTTCTGTTTTGAGTCTAAGGATGAGATCGTGCCAGTGATGTTGGTGCCATCGTCGAAGGCGAGGGTGCCTGATGGTTCGTCCCCAGAAAGGACTCCGGTGGCCAGGATGGTGGATAGGTAAAAATATTTCACGAGTTCAAATATGGTTGGGAATCTTATTCCGGTTTACCGATTTTTTCTTCTTCGGGTGCTTCTGCCTTCTCCGGTGCGGCTTTGATCTTCTCGTGGCGGGTGATTTCGCTGAGAATACGACGGTCCAGATTTAACTCTCCCAATGACGGGTGGGTTGCTGATAGAGTATCGTCGCCTATAGTCACGGCGGAGAGGCTGAGTGCTCCTCCTGAATGCATCGCTAATTTGAAGGGAGGTCTTTTTGGGAAGGCTTTATTTTTTTCCGAGAAATAGAGAACGGCGCAATGCTCTGTTGGAACTGCGAGAGTTTTACTGAGTGATGGTGATCTCACAGAGAAATACCCCTGATCATCAATGATTTTAAATTCGGTGACGCTCCCACTAAAACGGTCACCATCCCCCGTGGCGAGAGTATCGCTTTGCTTGTCTGCCCTTGATTCGCGGCGAAGTTTTTGGGTGATGGTGTCCCATTCTTTCACGATGATTTTGTTGATGGAAAGGTCCCGACTGTTTGAGCTGGAGCTTTTATAGATGAGGCAGGTGCCCATGGGGGGAGTTTTGGGGTCGATTCCCTGTTTGATATATTCACCATCGAGATACAGGTGGATGATCCCTTCCCGGCGATTAATTCTGAGTTCGACGGTAAGCTCTTTATTTCCTGATTTAAAGCTGTCGAGGTTGAGTTTCGATGAGATGAGCGAGTGATATCGACTTCCTTCTACCTCCTTGCTGAGTTGGCGCCGAACCTCCAAACCGCTGGAATTAACGGTGAGAAGGTAGTTGTTGGATCCCAGTTCCGGGTCAATTGAGGTTTCGTCGCTACAGACGAAGATCTGTAGTTTTGGAGAACTGTTCCAGGTGAAGGTGGTCGACAAAATAAAGTCCTCGGGAAGATTCATTTCCCGTCCGATGGAGCCGGCCTTGCTGGCACGGAGGGAGTTGTTGTAATAATCCCAATCGTTCTCGTGTTCCCAGCTATCGATTCCCTTTGGTCCCTGGAAAAGGGCTTTCTGCGGAGTGACGCCGAAAAAGACGGAGTCGACTTCAGCCCGGGAAGCTTCCAGAGGCCCGGCAAACCAAGTGTCGAATGAAAGGGTTGAATCGTTCAGGCCAGTGATGCGCCCCGGGAGGGAGTCACCGTTTTTCAGGTTGATTAACTGGGAGTGAGTCGGGTTACCGGTAAGGTCGCCATTGTCGAAGCGAATATGGCGTAGTTCGTCGCCGATGATCTGGAGTGGCGCCGTGCTGTGGGGAGAGTTAAGGGTTATGGTGTTTTCTGCCAAACCAAGGACTTTTCCCTTGAAGGTGTTCCCGTTGTTAATGGTCACTAGGTCAGTGGCCAGGGCATTTAGGCAGAGGGAGTTTGCTAGAAGAAATCGAAGCATGGAGTCAGGTATCTTATAAATCGTTGAACCAATCAGTGACGTCGAATGATTCGTCATTGAAGCGGAGAAGAGTAGCGGAATCCAGATTGACCTTGAGGTTTCCCAGGAAAGGGGAGTGGCCTTCAAGGGTCTTATCGGAGGAGCCTTTGGGCGTTAGGCTCAGTCTGCCGAGAGGTTTAAAGAGGAGAATTGACGGGGAGTCATCCTCCCAGAGATACTTTTCATTTTCGATATCCGCCATTGTGGATTTTTTCAACTCAAGGGATGAGATGTCTGAGACAGGAATGGTCATTTCTGCGTAGGCCGTTTTCAGATGAGCAGTGTCTTGGTCAATTTTGGTGAGGCTTCCGGAAAAGCGGTCTGTGCCGTTGATCAGGAGGGCGACGTCCCGCTCTTCGTGCTCCATGCTGAGGGCGCTGTCCCGCAGGCCGTTCCATGAGGTGACATAGATATTTGAAAGTCGGACTTTGCAATTGCCGCTGGAAGAGAAGCCCATCGAGGTACCTTTTTCCTCGAAGGCCTGGGGATCGGTCCACTGGGCAGCATAGTTGCCGTTGATGTAGAGGATGAAGAACCTCTTCCTGCGGTCAAAGCGAAGGTCGACGGTGGCAGTTCCCGTTTCTGATAAGCTTTGGGAAACTCGAGGTCCGTCGAGTCTTACGATCTGGGCTTTGCCATTATCGTCGAATTCGCAACGGTAGAGGCTGGAGTAGCTGCTCAGGTTAAGAACGTATGAGGATCCAAAGGTATAGGAATGACCAGTGTTGTCGCGCTGAAGCCAAGGAATGGATTGCAGGGCATTTCCCTCTTTGAGATCCCAAAGAATTTCGTGTTTCGGGGCTGGATCTCCGGAGTCGTCTTCTTTGGTCTCCTCTTCTTCATCTTTCTTTTTCTCTGGAGACTCATCATCGTCTTCGGAGGGCGCGGCTTCTTCTCCTTCCTCTTCCTCTCCACCGTCGATTTCTGGGATAATGGGACGGATGAAATCCGCGTGAACAGCGATGTTGAGATTCAGGCGGCCTTTCCAGCTGACTTCGAATTGCAAGCGTCCGGTATCGGGAAGGTCGGTTTTGCGAACAAGTGGAGCCTGGTCTCTTGCGTTAAAAAAGGCGGCTCCGGAATAGACCCAATTGGGGAGTTCCACTTCGGCCTCCTCTTCTTCTTTTTGATCAACTTTTTCCTTCTGCTCTTCGTTCTTTTTCTTTTCGACCTTTGGATAGGTCAAGAGAACCCAATCATCGCTGGTAAACGGTCCCGCGTAAGCGAGTTTGCCATTAAAAGGATTTGGGCATAGCGATTTCAATTGTTCCCGGGGAATTTTTAGTTCCCCAAGAACGGGGCTGTCGAGAATGAGGTGTTTGTCAGTGAGGGATTTTATTTTCCCGGGAATTTGATCACCGTTAATGAGCGAAACATGGGAGGTCTTGCTGCTATGGATTCCGGGTCGGCCACTATTGAAGACGATCTGTCGGATTCCGTCTCTTTTCACACGCAGCAGTCGATCGATGTCCGGGCGTTTCCAAAGTACTCTGTCGTCGAGTCCTCCAAATTTCCCGTGGATTAGATCTCCGTTATCAAAGCGCATGATGTCCGTTCCGGCCGGATCGGATTTGGGGATTTTTAGGGTGCCAATTTTTTTTTCAGCTCTGGCTCCAAATGGGTCCCGGCCCTGGAGAAGTTTCTGTCCAGCAGATGTTCCGCAGATGAGTGCTGTGAGGCAGAGAATGGCGCGGGAAATCATTTTTCGTAGATGGGGAGAAAGCGATAATTAAGAGCCAGGGAAAGCAGAGCACCGGCGGTGGAAAAGGCCTGTCCTTTGTTTCCGGGAAAAGAGCCGTTGGGAGATTGGATCGTTGAGAGATAACGGATGTTTTTCGAGTTCCACTCGTTCCAGATATTTTCGTCGGCATGAAAAAGGGCCTGAGACATGTAGTATTCAAAATAGTAGGGGTAGTAGCGATCTCGGAAGTTGAGCTTCTTTGAAAGGTACTTCGTGCTGGTCTTGAAGGTTTTGGTTCCGTGCTTTTTACCTAAGGCTTCGCACAGGAGCCCGATTGCGGTCAGAGTGGGCTTGTCACCAATTCCAGAGGTGTAGCCGAATCCACCGTCGCTACCCCGGCATTTGGCCATGTATTTGGCTGCTTTGGCGAAGGCTGTATCAGGGACCGGGATACCGGCATTACGGGCCGCATAAAGCGCGACAATCTGACAGCCGGAAACGGTGCTGTCGGCATCGGAGCTGTCCGGAGTGTATCGCCAGGCTCCTCGCGAATTGCGCTTCTGCGCGGAGAGAATGAGATCAACAGCTTTTTTGAGAGCAGGGGCAATTTTTTTATCCTGAAACATCCCATAGCATTCGGCCAGCGCGAGGGTGGCGAAACCATGGCTATACATGCTCGTTCCAATGTAGCCGTTACTTTCCTTCTGATTCTCGATGATAAAGTCAACGGCCTTTTGAATGTTTTGGGAATAAGGTCCGTGATTGGGGTCCTCTCCGTGGGCTAGGAAGGCCATGATGCAGAGTCCGACGACTCCGGGCTCGCTGCCATAGTGTCCGCCTTCCCAGGCGCCCTCGGCATTTTGATTTTGGGAAAGCCACTTTAGGCCTCGTTTGTATACGGTTTCGACTTGAGCCGGAATCGGGTCGGCTTCGCGGCGGGGCAAAGTCTGTCCCATCGAAGAAAGCCCAAGGAACAGGGAAAAGGTGAGTATCAGCAGGCGCATGGGATTGGTGTGGTTGTCGCGTAGGTTAGCCCTGCTCCGAGCGACAAAGCGGAGTCAGGGTTGCATGTGAAAAGCGAAGAAATTACTTCTTCGTTTTGTTGTAGGCGTCGAGGGCCTTTTGGAATTCGGGGGGTAGGGAAGATCCGGGGCTTCCGGCTGCTTTTGGAATGCGGCGCTCGGATTTTGCTCCTTTACCAACACCATTATTTGCCTCGTTCGCGGAGTCGGAGTCTCCTTTCTGGCCTTCGCCGCCTTTTTCACCATTGCCGGGTTTTTGGCCTGGCTTCTCGCCTTTGCCCATCATTTCCTGCATCATCTGAAGCATGGCACCCATGCTTTGTCCTTCGCCCTGTCATGGGCTGCCCTTGGCCTTTTGTTTAGCGGCCTCGTAGATCTTTTCGACAATTTCGGTTTCGATGGCAATTGTTTCTCCCCCGGTTTCCTGATCCTCCAGACGTTCGGTGGTTTCGGCCATGAGCATTTCAACTGCGGTGAGCAGTTCGATCACTTTGGCGTTGGTTTGTTCGTCGATTAATTCCTGAACATCGGCTGACAGGCTGTCTTGCTTGTCGGCGAGGTCATCGGACTTTTCCGCGTGGTTTTTTAGGGCCTCGACCTTGGCGTTTTCTGTTGGCTTGGCTGCCTTTACGGGATCGGCGTGGGCTGAGGAAAAGAGCCCGAGCCCGATCAGGGTAGGGAGTATGGTTTGTTTCATCGCTTTTTTAGTTTGGTTGTTTCCGGAGATTGAGTGAGCGGAGCATTTGCTCCAGTGATCTGGTGCGGGATCGGATATCTTGTTCGGTTTGAACCATCCGCATGACTTTGAGCATAAATTCGAAATCTTTTTCTTCCTGGCTTTCGCCTCCACCACCTTCGCCGCTTCCATCACCACCATTTTTATCACCCTCCAGTTTTTTGGCCCAGTCGCGAAGTTTTTCAGCCAGTTGTTTTGATCTCACTGCTGAAATGAAGCTTTGGTTCTTGCTGATTTCCTGACGAAGGGTTTCGAGCCTGTTATCGATGTTGTAGTCCTTCATGTCATCGATCAGTTCCTTATGGATGTCTTTTTGGGTTCGGGCATGAAAATGTCCCAAATCTTCTTGAATCCAGCGAATGTCTCCAGTGGTTCGCTTTTGTTGCAGATCAAGCTCTCCAATCAATCGTCCATGGGTAGGGTCGAGCTTATCGGGGGTGGCTCCAGTGATCTCGGATTCGGCCTTTTTGTCTTCACCACGCATGGCCGAGCCAAATGCTGAAGCAATGCCGTCCTGCTCGGAGGCTGCGCGCTTGAGTCGATTAATGAATGTCGAGGCTTCGAAATTTCGGTTGGCTTCGTTGGCCTTTTTGACGGTTTCCTGCATTTTTTCGAGAGCCTCTTTTTGCTTTTCGATCGCTTTCTTGAGATCTTTCTCGGTTTTCTCCGGAGTGGATTTTTGATTCTGGGCTTCACCAAGCTTCTTCTCGATTTCGGGAAGATCTTCCTTGGCAAGCTCTTTCATGCTGTCGAGAGCCTCGGCCATTTTCTTCATGGTTTCGGTATCGAGGTCACCATTGCGACTGGCGTCCCTGAAAAGCTTTTCCATCTTTTTGGCAATGTCCTCCATTTTTTCCGCATTTTGTTGCTCAGCGTCTTGGCTCTTGGTGAGCTTGCGCTGGGCGTCCTCTTCTTGTAGCTCTTCGGGAGTTTTTTGTTGGTCGAGACGTTCGTTGGCGTCGAGGTTGTTCATCTCGCGGCGGGTGGCGTCTTCCAACTCCCCGATAATACGGTCGAACTTGTTTTTGAGAAGCTGGGCATGTTCGTCGCGGGTCAGGATATAGACAACGATGGGTTCGGAATAGATACGCCCTCGTCCTGGCTTATAGTCTTCGGCGTAGGCCGAAAGCATCAACTTCTGTGGGGTGATCTTATGGGTGGCCGGAGAGAAGATGGCAAGCTCGCTGAGTCGGGATGTCGAAGGGCCTCCAGTTCTGAGGGTCATTGATCCCTCGGCGGGCTTTTCGCTGGAGGGCGCGGTGAATTCACCTTTCCAGGCGAGACCGATTTCCTTCAGGCCAAAGTCGTCTTCGCAAAGAACTTCGAATTCGAGCACTTCTTCGGCCAAGATGACGACTTGTCGCTCGATGCCTTGCACGTAGGAAACCGGTGCCGAGTCTTCCGACGGTTGGATTTTCAAATTGAAGGTTGCGGAACCTGCGAGGCCGAATGAATCGGTCCAGTTAAGGGGAATGGAGGCTGGGTGATCATTCAGACTGAAGGGTTCGGTTGAGAAGGCTGATTCCTTGATCGAGAGTTTTAAGGGTTTAGATTTTGGGACGGAAGGGGCGATGATCTCATCGTCTTCGATCAATTCCTTGAGGTTTTCTCCAGGGACGATGGCATCAGGTTCAGCGGCAGGATCGATGATCTTTTCTTCCGGAATGAGAGTAGCTTGGGCTGCGGAGAGTTCGCGGGAAAAGTCCCCGAGGAGAGTGATCTTGCTCCCCTCGAGTGCAGTGAGAACTCCGGTGCGGATGTCGATTTGTTGGGGCTCCAGTTGAAGATACTCCGGAAGATCGACCATTGCCTTGAGATTGGTTAACTCGGGCCGGAGCTTGGGTTGCACTTTGATTCGAATGGAGGCATCTCCGGCTTCAAGGGCAATGACTCCCGTGTCCTGCTGGCCCGGGAAGTCAAATTTGTAAAAGCCATCTTCGGTGAGGTCGCTCTCGATCCATTCCTGTCCGTTGAAACTGGCGCGGGCTTTCGTTGGTTTTTGGTCGCTGTCCTTTGTTAGAGGGGCAACCAAGGAAAATTTTTCTCCTTTTGCCACTACGAGGGGATTTGGAATTTCGGAGGTGTCGAACTGGGTAAAAGTATAGTGCTCGGTTTCCGAGAAGGGAAGGGCCCAGCGAACGAGGGCATTTGTGCTGGCCTTGGGAGCCACAACGAATCCAATGACCACGAGGAAGATCGCAACAGTGACGCCGATGGCAAGTTTGCGATGGCGGGAATTCGGGAGTGCCTCGGTCATGTCGCGCTTCGCGGCTTGGCGGGCAACGTGCTCCATGGCGGCCGCGCGGAGTTCGGGCGAGAGAGTTTCGCGTGATTCGGTTTGGTCCTGAAGCTCGACGATGCCGAGAAGGCGGTCACCGAGCTTGGGGAACTTTTTGGAGATAAGCTTGGCGAGCTGATCCTCCCGGCGATGTCCGAAGACCCAACGGCGAACCATAAGCGGTGCGAAAACCGCACTCAACGAGGTGCCGGCGATGAGGATGCTAAATCGAGCTAGGGGAGGGATTGGGAAGATCCGCTCCAGCAGGAAGACGACAAGGAAAGAGATGATGAGACCAAAGATTCCCGCGAGAACGGCTTCGGTGACTTTGACTCTCCAGAGACGTTTTTGAAATTCAGCGAGCTGTTTCTGCAGCTCCTCTGGAATGGGTGCCTGCGGGGCGGATGGAGAGGTCTCGGACATTGGAGTTCGATAGGAAGGAAGTTAACCTGCCGCTATCAGATGGAGCCTCGCAGATATGTGGTGATTCTGCCAGCGGGAATTTCTGATATTGCTCTCTATAAAACGTCACAGGGAGCTAGGTTTTTCCGTAGTTTGAGAAGGAATAGTTTAATTTGTGGAAATGATATTGGGGCTCAAATCGGGGTCATTTTTGAAGTTGGGCGAAATTAGCGGGAAAAGGAGGATTTTAAGCCCCTCTTTCTGCGGATTTCGCTGGTGACAGGTGGAGGCAATTGGTAAAGATGTCTTAAGTTTTTCCCTGTCATGATTGAATTTCCTCGAGATCGCCAACAAACCATCCCTGAAAGTGCTGTGAAAATTATCGGTTTGGGAGGTGCCGGAGCTAATATGCTCGATCGTATTGCTCTGGACGGAATCGAAGGAGCTGAGCTGCTGGCCCTGAATACCGATGTGCGGACCCTGAAGAGTTCGGTGGCAGGTGAAAAAATCCAGTTGGGCCCCAATCTGACGAAAGGCCTCGGAGCCGGTGGTGATCCAGAGATTGGCGAAAAGGCGATTTTGGAGTCCGAGGATGAGATTCGCGACGTATTGCGGGATCGCAAGATTGTCTTCATCTGCGTGGGTCTCGGTGGCGGAACGGGATCTGGAGCGGCACCGATTGCGGTGCGCCTGGCCAGAGAAGCGGGGGCTTTTGTGGTGGTCTTCGCGACCATGCCTTTTGCCTTCGAGGGGAATCGTCGACGTATTCAAGCTGAAGAGTCGTTGAACCAACTGGCCGTTCTGACCAATGCCTTGGTTACTTTTGACAATACCCGCATGGGTGAGCTGGTGCTGCCGAAGCAGGGTGTTCACGAGGCATTCTCTGCTGCCGACAAGATGATTTCCGATAGTATCACAGCAGTCGCGCGATTGGTCCTTCGTCCCGGTTTAATTAATGTGGGTCTTGACGAGCTGATGGCAGC
>PBTU01000143.1 GCA_002729295.1 Verrucomicrobiales bacterium
GAGGCTGCGTTCGGGAATGATTTTGGAGCGTCATCCGGTTTGAATTCGCATTTTCCTTCCTTCCTTTCAGGGACTGCGGGTTTCATTGGATTCCAACTCAAACTTGATGACGCCACGCTTGTGAACGGGTGGATAGAGGTAACTCTTCAGGATGACGATACTCCAGGCGTCATTCATCAATGGGCATTTGAAGACTCTGGTGCTTCCATTAGAGTTGGCCAAATTCCAGAGCCTAGTCAGACCGTTCTGTCTCTGTTTGGTTTGACTCTGTTGGCTTTACGCCGTCGCAAGTGATCGACGCTAGAGGTGAAAATTGCGGCAATTTAAAGTCGCAGATATTCATGATCTGAACGCTGCAGACCACGGCGTCTCGGTGATTCAAGGGCCCTGACGCGGTGGATAGGTTTCTCCCGTGAAAGCCTGATGGGCGGTGGGGAATTTAAGCGTTAATGTCTCTCGATTGCCTTGAGGTTTCTTGGAGAATTCCTATGCTGCCGTCTGGCAACGGTTTCACCGTCAACCCTTGCAATGTTTGTTATGAAGTCCCTATCTCTTAAATCCCTGTTAGTCGCCTCGCTGGCTTGTTTGAGTCCGCAGGTCGTCTCCGCCCAGAAAAAGCTCTCGAAAGGGGTGCTGCCTCCGATGAATCCGGATGCGGTTGAATTCAAAGCCCAGGCCGCGCCTTCCAAACTTTCGGTGAAAAAAGGCGACACCATCGCGATCATCGGAACAGGAATGGCTTCGCGAATGAATCACTTCGGGCATTTTGAAACGGAAATCTATCTGACTTTTCCTGGTCAGGACCTAACCATTCGTAATATGGGAGACGAGGGAAATACGCCGGGCTTCCGACCGCATCCCGGACGTGATCAGGAGCGCCAGTATGCTTTTCCCGGAGCGAAGGAACTTCTTCCCCAGGCCTTGCAGGCATCTTCAAAGCCGGTCGGTCATTTCGAAACTCCCGATCAATGGCTGACCCGCATGGGCGCAGATACCATTGTCGCGTTCTTTGGATATAATTCCTCTTTTGAAGGCGCGGATGATGTCGAGCGATTCAAGAAGGAGCTTGAAGCCTTTGTGAAGCACACGCTCTCGCGCAAATATAACGGGGAATCCATTCCGCAGCTGGCTCTCGTTTCGCCGAATGCCATTCAGGATCTCTCGACAAAATTCAGTGTTCCAAATGGGAAAGAGGAGAATGCCAACTTGCAAGTCTACTCCGAGGCCATGAAGGAAGTAGCGAAAGCCAACGGCGTCTTGTTTGTGGATGTCTTTACTCCAAGTCAGAAATGGTATGCTTCGGGCGAGCAACTCACGAGAGACGGCGCTCTTCTGAACGATGCCGGATACCGGAAGCTCTCTCCCGGATTGACCAAGGCTCTCTTTGGAGGGAACAGTGCGGGAAAAGGAAAGCGAGAGGCCATTCATGCAGCGGTCACCGAGAAAAATTTCATGTGGTTGAACGACTTCAAAATCCCCAATGGAGTTCATGTTTATGGACGTCGCTATAATCCATATGGACCGGACAATTATCCTTTCGAAATTAAGAAGACCCGTGAAATGACGGTCATTCGCGACAAAGCGATCTGGGCGACCTTGAAAGGAGCGAGTTTCGATGTCAAAGCGGCGGACGCTAGGACCACCAAACTTCCTCCGGTGAAAACGAATTACAAACCGAGTAATAAAAATGGTCCTGCCGAATATGCTCCGGGCAAAGTAGCTCAAACCAAGATTAAGGTGGCTGACGGATACAAGATTGAACTCTTTGCTTCGGAGGAGGCTTTTTCCGACCTGAAAAATCCGGTGCAGCTTGCCTTTGATAACAAAGGTCGCCTCTGGGTCGCCACGATGGAAAGCTATCCTCACTACCGGGTCGGAGATCCCAAACCAAAGGACAAGCTGATTATCCTTGAAGATACCGACAACGACGGAAAGGCCGACCGCCAGATCATTTTTGCCGATGATCTTCATATCCCGATTGGCTTCGAGATTTCCCACGATGGTGTTTACGTGTCCCAGAGCGGAAATTTGATTCGTTATCGGGATGTCGATGGTGATGATCGCTATGACGAAAGGGAAGTGATTCTGAGTGGTTTTGACGATCACGACACCCACCACGCGATCTCGTCATTTTGTGCTGATCCAAGTGGCGCGTTCGTGATGTGCGAAGGGGTTTTCCTGCACTCCAACACCGAGAGCGTCTACGGTCCAGCGCGGGGAACGAATGGCGGATTTTTCCGTTACAGCCCGCAGAAGAAGCACATCATGCGCTACTCCCAGTACAGCATTCCAAATCCCTGGGGTGTTGCTTTTGACAAGTATGGACAGGACTTTTTCCTCCATACATCAGGCCCTAGCATGACCTGGATGCTTCCGGGGACTGTGAAGGTTCGCTACGGCGCAAATATGAAGGCCCGCGATATTCTTACCAGTAACAAGGTGCGCCCGACTTCGGGAATTGAAGTGGTTTCAAGCCGTCATTTCCCTGATGAGGTCCAAGGTGACATTCTCATCAACAACAATATCGGATATCTCGGTGCCAAGCAGCACAAGATGGTGGAAAAGGATACCGGATTCTCTACCGAGTATGTACATGATCTCTTCGTTTCGGATGACCGGAACTTCCGCCCGGTCGATCTCGAGTTTGCTCCCGATGGCTCACTTTACGTCGCCGATTGGCAGAACACCTTGATCGGACACATGCAGCATAATGCGCGTGATCCGTATCGCGACCATGTTCACGGACGAATCTACCGTGTGACTTACCCTGATCGTCCCTTGGTCAAGCCTGCTAAAGTGGATGGAGCCTCCATCGGTCAATTGCTTTCCAACCTCACTCTTCCGGAAGACCGAATGCGTTATCGCACTCGTCGTGAACTCCGCGAGCGTAAGGCCGAGGAAGTCGTTCCTGCTGCGGTTGCGTGGGCTTCCAAACAGAGTGATGATCGCCTAAAGCTCGAAGCCCTTTGGGTAACCTGGGGAGCTGACAAGGTCGATCCATCCTTGCTGAAGGAGCTGCTTGTCTCCAAGGATCAACGAGTTCGAGCCGCCGCAGTGCGTGTTTTACGTTACAACCTGGATGTCATTCCTGATCATCTCACCCTGCTCGACATGGCTGCGGGTGACAAAAACGGAACTGTTCGACTCGAAGCCATGATCGTTGCTTCTTACCTCGATAAAACCAACGGTCTCCGAATTGTTGAGAAGGCGAAAGCCGTCGGTGTTGATAAGAACTATCAGGACGTCTACAACTTTGCTGTCGCCACTCTCAACAACGCAGTGGTCAAGGTGAAGAAGCAGAAGAAATACCCCAAGGGAATCATCAAAGAGACCAAGAATCTGGTGACCGCCCAGGTCAACTGTGTCTATGAGTCGATCAAGTATGATGTGAAGACTCTTGAGGTTCCTGCCGGTAAGAAACTGCAGCTCGTCTTTAACAATCCCGATGTCATGCAGCACAACCTCATCATCGTGAAGCCGGGAGCAGCCGACAAGGTGGCTAATCTTGCGATTGAACTTGGTGCTGAAGGTTTCAAAAAGCAGTTCGTTCCCGAGAGTTCTGATATTCTTGCCGCTTCCAAGCTTCTGGACCCAGACAAAAAGGAAACCATCGAGATTACCTTCGATAAACCTGGAAAGTATCCTTTTGTCTGCACCTTCCCCGGGCACGCCATCCTGATGCGCGGAGAAATTGTGGTGAAGTGATTCTTATCTGTCTCGAATTCAATGTCACATCTCTCTTCGGCTTTGACCGGATAGGGATGTTTTATTCTTGGGGTCCGTGTATTCTCATCCTTGAATAGAGGGGATGAGCCGGAGGAAAGATAAGGCGAGGCGTTTGCTAGAAGAACCGGAAATGCCGAATGTCTTTAATGCCTTGGATGCACTGAGTAATTTGCCATCAGGATCGGAAGGGGAATTACCTTTGAAGACATCCAAGCGTGGCCAGAAAAATACCAACCGTGGGCGTGTGGACATTATCCGTCAGACCGCGCATCGCGGGGGTAAGGCTGTGACGGTGGTGAAGAATTTTACGGGGATTGGCCTTCCCGAGAAAAAGGAGCTGGCCAAGAAAATGCAGAAAGCCTTTGGAGTGGGAGGGACTGTGAAAGACGGCTGCATCGAAATTCAGGGAGATAAGAGGGAAGAGGTGAAGGGGATCCTAGAAGAGGCGGGTTTTAATCCGGTCTTCGCAGGTGGCTAACTTAGCTACTTTCCTTGGGTAATGAGTAGTGTCCTTCTTGCTCCAAAGCTTCCATGATCTTGAGGGCCGCAAAGGCGTCGTTGGCTGCGTAGAGCAATTGTCGTTCGTTGAGTTCGGGGAGGGCCCAGTTGCTGGTGGTTGTTTTCTTGGACTTCTTGAAGCTTTGTTTGAGCAGAACTCCGATGGCTCCGCGGACGCCGATCTGTCCCCGGTAGCCCCTCTTGCGGAAGATTTGGTCGAGATCGAGAACATGATTGAGCGCGATTCCGAATCGATTTCTGATCTGTCCGTGATCGTTCTTTAATCCAAAGCCGACTTTGAGGACGTCCTCTGAGGAGATGAGTTCGGCAGCGGCTTTCTCGCAATCGTTCCGATGAAGCTGGAAGATGAAGGCTTTGTTGGTGAGGGCAAATTGCACCACGTGGGGGCCGGTGCATTTCTGTCCTTTTCGGAAGGTTGGCTTGGTTTCGGTGTCGAAACCGCCAATTCCTGCGCTGAGAATTTCATCGACAGCGTCGAGGCATTCGGACCGGGTTTTTGGGACATGGATTTCGTGGGGAGAAACCCCCGGGAAAGGGGGAAGGAGGGCGGTCTCCGCTTTCGTGGGCGCTACTGGGTGGGGAGGCTTGTCCGTTTTCTTTGGGTCTCCTCCTTTGGCACTGTCGACATTGCCGCTCTGACGGTGGTTGGGCTGGGATCTGGATTCACTCATCTTGTGTCAGCTAGGCGGTATCTTGCTAGAAGTTGGGCCCATCTGCAAACACTCAACGCGTCCGGCGCGGATGTACTCTTGCTCACTTGGCTCTCTTCGCATTCGAAAATCAAGACGTCAGCGTAGAAATACTGTGAATGCAACGAGGACTATTTTTGGATTTGCGTGATCTTTTGCTCGAGCCAGGAGGTCTAATATTGCTGGGCCATTTCCAGTTCTATTGTGAGCCCATGACGCTGCGTGACGACCGGCGTATTCCCCTTTATTTGGGAACTCACCGACGTAAACGTGAAGGACTGGACTGATCCCGACATCTGGCGTTGGACCTGCGCAATGTGGGTTTACGAAGAACTCGCCTGAAAGGAGGGGGTGATTGAGGGATTCGCCAAGCTTAATTTTTATCGGACTTTTTGCTCTTTTTTCGATTCCCGCGCTTCTTTGGTTCCTCTTCTTTTTTTGGCTCGGCTGAAGATTTCACTTTGGGGGATGGAGTTGGCGGATTCGCTGGTTTGGCGGCGGATTGCTTGTCTTTTTCCTTTTTCTTTTCCAATTCTTCTTTTCGGTCGAGATAGGATTTTCCTTCGGTGATCCATTTTGGGGCTTCCTTTTCCTTGAGGTAATGGCCGAACCATTCCAGGACGCGGTAGTGGTAGTCGACCATGTTCTCTTCTTTACGAAGGCTGTGGTTTTCTCCCGGGTAGACGAGCATGACGAGGTCGTCCTTGCCGGCCCAGCGTGCGGCGTTGTACATTTGCACGCCTTGTCCCCAATCGACGGCGCCATCCTTGTCGCCGAAAGCGATGAGGAGCGGAGTGTTGAGGTTGTCGAGTCCGTGGATGGGGGAGTTACGGACGTAGTTGTCCACGTCGCGCCAGAAGGGCTTGTCCATGCGCCCCTGGGACTGTGCAAAAATCCAGGCATTGGTTTGCCCGCTATTCCAATAAACGCTCACCGCCATGCTCATCATGTTTGTGAGCGGGGCTCCGGCGATCCCGGCGGAGAAGAGGTCGGTCTGGGTGACAATGAAGGACGTTTGATAAGCGCCCCATGAATGCCCGACGAGTCCAACGCGGTCCTTATCGATCATGCCTGTTTTGAGAACTTCTTCCACGGCGGGGACGACGCATTCCACCGCGGAGATTCCAGGTTCCTGGGGGCGGTAAACGATGTCAGGTTGGAAGACGAAGTATCCCTCGGCAGAATAAACGGCGGGATTGTAGGGATGCTTTTCAGTTGGGACAGCATAGCGATGGAGGTTCTGTGATCGCTCTTCATAGATGTAGACGATCATGGGATACTTCTGCCCGGCTTTGTAGTTAGCGGGGAATGTTAGAGAGCCTTGAAGAGGGACTCCGTTTTTGTTTTTGAAATTAACGAGTTCCGAGCGACCCCAAAGGAAGTCTTTTTGGAAGGCGTTAGTACTGGTGAGTTTCTTCGCCTTGCGCAGGTCGCCAGTCGTTACGAAAAGGTCCGGAGAGTCATCGCTGCGTTCCTTGACGAAGGTGAAGACCTTGGCTTTCTCGGCTTTGCTGAGTCGGCTGATGGAGCGGTCCTCCCAAATGAGCGTGTCGAGCTTTCCTGGCTTCTTGGGATCACGGTCGAGCTGTAGTCGGGCATAGCCAGATTTTTTGGTGAGCTCGCCATAAAGGCCGATAAAGAGAGGAGATTTCGGATTGAGAGCTCCTTCGTCATCTTTGCGGAAGTTGGCGGTCGAGAGGCGGTGTCGGATCATGTCTTTTGCTCCGTTGGTCAGCTTCACCGCGCTTGAGCCATTGGGAGCGATTTTCCAGATGTCGAAGCGATCGAAGAGAAGGACCGCAGACGAGTTTCTGAACCACACGGCATTGCCGTAGGGCCGTTTTTCTTTTGAGAGGGTGTCGTCCTCTTGATTAGTGAAGTGGGTTTTGAGATCCTTGGTCAGGTTGCGCCTCTTGTTGCTTTTGATGTCGTGCGACCAGACCTGACCGTCGCGAAGGTAGAGGAGGTAGCGACCGTTGGGGCTGGGTGAGAGCTGGTATTTGAGTCCCTCCTCGATTTGCTTCCGTTTTCCGGAATTAGTCTTGATGACATAGAGGTCAAAGAGCCGGGGTCCGAACATTGCGGTGCGTTCGTGAGGGGTGTAGTCGGCGCCGATGGCGTGAGTTCCGGAACGAAGAACGCTGACTTGTTCGGTGAGATCGTTGCCAATTTGGATGAGCTTCCCGCTGTCCAGCCACCAAAGGGAGCGCCGTTTGGGATTCTCAAGTTGTGAGGCCTTCTTTTTTTGAAGCGGCATGATGTCGATGTCCTTGGAGTGCCAGACTTCCACATTTGAATCTTCTTCGATCGATTCGCGGAGAGGTTTGGTCTGACCTTCTGTCTTTTTTGGGGGATTCTTTGGTTCGGGCTCTGGAGCGAGTTTGGATTTTTTGGCGGCTTCCTCCTTTTCCTCGGGGGCGGGTTGCTTCTCTGCTTCTTCCTTCGATTTCTTCTTTTCTTTTAAGTCGCAGGAGATTGATTTTCCGTCCTTCGACCATGAGAAATTCCCGCTTGTGAGAAACATCTCCTTCGGGAAGGATTTGTCCCCGGTGTGTTCGTAGGAAAAGTGAGCGGGTTCAGCCTTATCAAGGTTTCGCCATGCGAGGAGTACGTGCGAGGCGTCGTCCTTTGGTTCGCGTTTCATCTCCCGCATTGCAGCGAGATCCATGGAGTTTTCGCGCCAAGTTAATGCGGTGTAGTTTTGTTCGTTGGACTCAAGAGTTCGGAGTGTGCCCTTCGCTGGATCGAAAACCTGCAGGGTATTGCTGATGGATGGCGAGTCGATGCCCATGGCAAGAAGGGAGCCTTGGTGGCTCCAGGCATGTCGGACCACGTTTCCGAAGGAGGTGTCCTTGCCGCTGGCGAGTTCGCGGATGATGAGGA
>PBTU01000144.1 GCA_002729295.1 Verrucomicrobiales bacterium
AGATTAGTGCGACTTCTGTGGTGCCTCCACCGATATCAACAATCATATTACCCGAAGGGTCTTGAACGGGGAGCCCCACGCCGATTGCGGCGGCCATTGGTTCCTCGATGAGGTAGACTTCGCGGGCTCCTGCCTGCTCGGCAGATTCTTTCACCGCGCGGCGTTCCACTTCGGTAATGCCCGAGGGGATGGCGATGACCACCCGCGGGTGGGCACGGCGTTTGCCGCTCACTTTTTTGATGAAGTGTCGAAGCATCGCTTCGGTCACTTCGAAATCGGCAATCACCCCGTCTTTGAGGGGGCGGATCGCCACGATATTGCCGGGAGTTCGGCCGAGCATGCGCTTAGCGTCGTCACCGACAGCGAGAACTTCGTTGGTTCCGGCTTTCACAGCCACCACCGACGGTTCCCTGAGGACGATGCCCTGGTCCTTGAGGTAGACGAGGGTATTCGCTGTGCCGAGGTCGATACCGATATCGTTCGACAGCAGTCCAAAAAGTCGTGCAAACATTGATTAAAAGGGAAAAAATAAAATAGAGTTCACCCCGATAATTGAGAAAAGTTAAGAAACCTTCCCTTCGGGAGAAACAAAGATGGAGAGAGGGCCTCGAATGGTCAAGCCGCATCCTGTGTTCCTCACCTGAATAATCAATGTTCCACGGTGGGAGTGCTAAAATCCAACGGGCTCGATCGCTTTCCGCGCGAGAAATTCGTCCGTAAAGCTCTCGTAGGCCCTCGCGCCGGTTCCTCTGGCGTCGTGTTCGTAGATCGTTTTTCCGTGGCTGGGAGCCTCACCGAGGCGGATTGTCCGAGGAATGATGGCGCGGTAGAGCTGTTCTGGGAAATATTTCTCAACTTCGGCGACGACATCGCGGGAGAGATTGGTTCGACCGTCAAACATAGTCATGAGAATGCCCTCCAGTTGGACATTTGACCCGGAGTCGCGAATTAGCTCGATGACGTGGACGATTTTGGAGAGACCTTCGAGCCCAAACCACTCACATTGAAGGGGAATGATGATTTCGTCGGCTGCCGCGAGGGCGGAGGTCATGAGGACGCCAAGTGAGGGCGGGGTGTCGAGTATGACGTAGTCGAAATTCCTGATTTTTGCCATATTCATCAAGATTTTGCGCAAACGACCGAGATAGTCATCCATTTGGGCCAATTCGATTTCTACCCCGGCCAAATCCATGTCGCCTGGGACGATGAAGAGGTTTTCGAGGCGGGATTGGACGATATTGTCTTCGATCATGGTTTGACCGAGAAGCGGGTAATACATGCAGGCCTCCGGGCTGGACTCCACTCCGAGTCCGCTGGTGGCATTGGCCTGTGGATCGAGATCCAGGAGGAGGACTTTTTTGCCCTTTGCGGCGAGACCGGCGGAAAAGTTAATCGCGGTGGTTGTCTTTCCAACTCCTCCTTTTTGGTTGGCAATAGCGATGATCTTCATGTCGGTCGGAAGGGAAGCTGAACTGGACGTTTGAACAGGGAAAGGAAAAATAGAGTTTGGAGGGGATTATTGTTGGCCGAGTTCCTTGGCCTTTAAGGTGGCGGTATGAACAGCGTCCATGACGGTGGCCCTGAATGCTCCGTCCTCTAGAGCGTGCAGGCCGGCGATGGTGGTTCCTCCCGGAGAGGTAACGCGGTCGCGGAGTTCGGCAGGATGGAGGCCGGTCTCGGCCACCATGGCGGCGGCTCCGAGAACAGTTTGGGTGGCAAGTTGAAAGGCCTGGGCACGTGGGATTCCCTCGAGAAGAGCACCATCGGCAAGTGCCTCGATAAAGGTGTAGACGAAGGCGGGGCCGCTGCCCGAGGTTCCGGTAACGGCATCGAGGAGGGATTCCTTGATCTCGCAGGCTATTCCGACTGATGAGAGGAGTTTTTCGGCGAAGTCTCCGTCTTCGGATTTCACAGAGGCGCCCAACGAATAGGCTGCAGCACCCTTGCCGATCATCGCCGGAGTATTGGGCATGATGCGAATGATGCGGGCTTTTCCCTGGACCGAGGATTCCATGCTGGAAAGAGTGATTCCAGCGGCGATCGAGAGAACTAGGGCATTTTCTGGACCCTGGCTGGCTGCGGCGATCTTTTCGAGAACAGAGCAGACATCATAGGGTTTCACACAGAGGAGAAAGGTGTCGCAGGAGGAAATGAGTTCTTCGAGCGAGGGTGCTGCGGCGAGGTTCGCTTCTCTTTTAATACTCTCGATAGCGGCCGCGACCGGATCATAAACACGGATTTGTGATTCAGAGATTACTCCGTTGCGAATCGCTCCGAGGGTGAGTGCTGTTCCCATCTTGCCGCATCCAACTAATCCAATCTTCATGGGCAAGATTTGCCCCAAAGGACTGCTGCTGTCGAGGGAAAGGAATTGCCAGCAACAAGGTTTTCTAAGAGAACCAAGTAATGATGCTGAAGCGAGTATGCGCCATCCCATTGGGAATCATCTGTCTTGCAGGTGCACAGGAGCATTTTGAGGTGAAATCGGTGGTGCATCCGGTGGTGGCGAAATTGGCTCCGCCAAAATTGGTCGGGGGATTATCCGATACCGCCTTTGCGGTTTCGACGACATCAGCCAAGGCCTCCAAACACGTTCAGCTCGGAATGGCCTATCTCAATGCCCCCTGGGATTTTGAAGCCTACCGTCATTTCTGTGCGGCGGCACAAGCCGACCCTGATTGCCTGATGGCCTATTGGGGAATCACGATGAGTCTCGCCGGGCGGAACCATGAATTTCGTCGTCAACGTAAGGCTGCGATCGAGCGGATGGTCATTCTGCTTGAAGCTAAAAAAGGAGTTCCGCTTGAACAAGGCTATGCCTATGCCGCGGCCCGATTGATTACTGATGGCGTGCGCTCGTCGGGGGAAGCATTTCAAGCTATCGCAAGGCAATTTCCCAACGATGTTCAATCCCGTTTGCTGGGTAATTTTCTCACGAGAGATGGTTTTGATGGTAATGGTGAGCCCCGCATTGGACAACAGAGGGCTTCGGACAGCTTAAAAAAGATGGTGGAAGAAAATCCGGACAACCTTTCCGTGATTTCCTTTTGGGTGACGAGTCAATCGGAGTCGCCATTAAAAGGCGAGAAACTGCGGGCTGATGTGCTGCCCTATGCCCGGAAGTTGGTCGAGAAGCAGCCGGAGTCGCCGATATTCCATTTGGTGCTCACGCATGTGGAAGCGAAGTGCGGCAATGCGGCTTTGGCCCTGGCGGCATGCCAAAAGGCGATCGGTCTTTACGAGAACTACATGAAAGCCGAAGGTGTTTCCAGATACGATTGTGACGGATGGATTCGGGCGAAAATTTATCAGGCTAATCTCTATACCGTGCTGGGACACTACGAGAAATCACTCCCCGTTACTGAGGAATTGGCTTCCTTGAAAGTCGATCCCGAGCGGGTTTTTTCCCGGGGAGCGAGTCTCTTGATGTGGGAAGGCCGGACGATGGGAGCGAGGCTGACGATGGGACGTTCCTCCAGGGAGGAATGGAGTGCCGCGCAAAAGCAATTGGAAGCCTTATCCGATGAGGAGTGGCACGAGGACAAATCTTTCGCGGCTGTTTATCGAGATAATCTGGCTTTCTACTTCGGAGTGCGAAAGGCGCTTGCGGCAAATGATTTCAAAGTTGCCGAAGGTTTGTTCGGGCTCCTTATTCAGCACGCTCAGAGTTTGGAGGGTATGAAGGACGCGGTGGCGAAGACGAGCTCTTATTCCGACTGGGTTAGGGCGAGAGATACCATGGGTGTCGCGGTTTTGGAATTACGGGGAATGTTGGCTATGCAGAACGAAGGCGCGTCCAGGCTGGGGGCGATTAATTATATTAAAGGCGCGGTTGAGCGACAGGGGAGTCCGACCAACTTGCTACCTGCCGCGATTGATTATCCCATGCAGGCCCGTCTGGGTGCTTTTTATCTGGCCCTCGGCGAACCGGGAAAGGCCGCGTTAGCTTACCGGGAGGGGCTCGATTTCAGGCCAAATCATGTGAGTGTCTTAGAGGGGTATCGCAATGCCCTTATCAAGCTGGACCGCAAGGACACCGCAGAACAGATTCAAAAAAGAATTGAGTTAATTAAAGATTAGGCCTGCTCAATGGCTTTCCGTTCGATGCCGCGAAGCGAGAGAACTCGCACGATGGTTTCTTCGATCAAGTTAGCGGGGCATGAGGCTCCGGCGGTGATGCCAATGGTGGTGGCTTGGTCGTCAAATCCGGCGAGAATATTGTCTGATTCGATCTCCGCTTTTTCTTTGAGGTCGAAATGAACGACCGTTTCGAGAGATTCCAAGCAAGATGCTTCGCGAATGAAATAGGTGGGAAGGTTTTCCTGTCCAATCTCGACGAGGTGTGTTGTATTCGAGGAGTTATATCCGCCGACAACGAGAAGAAGATCCATGGGCTTGGTGAGCATATCGAAGAGGGCGTCTTGTCGCTCCTGGGTTGCTCCGCAGATCGTATCAAAAACCTGAAAGTTGTCAGGTGATCCGTCGCGGTCGCTGATGGCTTTATTGACGCGATTTTGAATTTCCTCGGTCTCGCTCTTCAGCATGGTTGTCTGGTTGGCGACGCCAATTTCCTTGAGATGAATGTCGGGGTCGAAGCCTTCGGAGTGTGCCTTGGCGAAATTGTTTAAGAATTCCTGTCGATCACCACCGTTACGGATGTAATCGCAGACGTAGTCAGTTTCTTTGAGAGTGAGAACGACGAGGTAGTGGCCATTGCCATCGTCGCCGAGAGCACGGGAGGAGGTGGCAAGAGTTTCCTCGTGATCACGCTTCCCGTGAATGAGTGAGGTGACACCAGACTTGGCGTAAGTGCGAACGCGCCGCCAAACTTTCATGACGTCGCCGCAGGTCGTATCGATAATGTGACAGCCTTGTTCTTCGATCTTTTCGGTGAAGGAAGTAGGGGCGCCGAAAGCGGGAACGATGACGACATCATCTTCGGTGAGTTTTTCGTAGTCATCGGTGATTTCCTTCCAGGGAAGAGAGACGATGTCCATCTCGATCAACTGACGATTTACCTCGGGATTATGAATGATTTCTCCAATGAGAAAAATACGCTGATCCGGAAAAACTCGGCGGGCGGCGTAGGCCAGATCGATGGCGCGCTCCACACCGTAGCAGAAGCCAAACTGCTCCGCGAGCCGCACCGTGGTGTTGCCAATTTGCATCGAACCTCCCTGGTCACGTACTTTTTCCACAATGGGCGAGTGGTAATGTCGCTCTACCTCGGCTTGGACCAAGGTCATGACATCAGGTCGGCGGACATTGACCCGCTTGCGTTTGGGTTTTACCGGCTTGGAAGCATCGCTCACGGAGCTGATTTACTCTGATTCCGCCAGAGAGCCAATTGTTATTTGTCACAGTCGACCAACCTGAGATCGTAAAGTTGAGTTGTTGGAGGTGTGTCCGTTCATTGCTAGAGAGGGTGCTCGTTTGGGATGCCCAATGTGTCTCAGGGAAAACCTTTTAGTGAGTTGGGGAATGGGAAGGTGAAGTCGCTGCGTCCTCTGTCTATACCGTCTCGGAGCCTTCAAATTTGGCCTCGAAGAGGGTGTCCGACAAAAAAGTAGGAGGAAATCGGCTCTTTCTGCAATTCATTGACGGTCTGGGGGCTTTGGCGTATATGCTCCCCGCCGCTATGTCTGAAAAGCCCACGATCATCTATACCAAGACCGACGAAGCGCCATTTTTGGCCACTCAATCACTTTTGCCAATCATCAAGGCCTTTACCAAATCCTCTGGGATTGAGGTGGAGACCCGTGATATCTCGCTTGCCGGACGGATTTTGTCGGTTTTCGCCGATAAGCTGCCTGCTGATCAGGTCGTTTCGGATGCGCTTGCCGAGTTGGGTGAGTTGGCTAAGACTGCAGAAGCGAATATCATCAAGTTACCCAATATTAGTGCTTCGGTTCCACAGCTGGTGGCCGCGATTTCTGAACTTCAGACCCAGGGCCATGCGCTGCCCGACTACCCTGAGAGTCCGTCCAATGATGAGGAGTCGGACAACAAGGCTCGTTATGATCGGGTGAAGGGAAGTGCTGTGAATCCCGTTCTTCGTGAAGGAAACTCTGATCGCCGGGCCCCCAAGGCCGTGAAGGAATTTGCCAAGGCCAACCCTCACTCGATGGGAGCGTGGACTTCCAATTCCAAAACTCGCGTCGCAACCATGTCGGAAGGAGATTTCTTTTCGAATGAAAAGTCCGTCACCATCGACGAGGCCACTTCGGTGAGGATTGAACACATCGCCGCTGACGGAACGGTCACCGTATTGAAACAGGGTATTGATCTTCTCGCCGGTGAAATTTTCGACGCCGCTGCAATGAGTAAGTCCGCACTCGTATCATTTCTCAGCGAGCAGGTTTCCGTAGCCAAGAGTGAGGGTGTTCTGCTCTCACTCCACATGAAGGCGACCATGATGAAGATTTCCGACCCGATTATCTTCGGTCACGCGGTCGAGGTATATTTCGCAGAACTCCTCGCAAAACACGGTGAAGTCCTCGCCGGTCTCAATGTTGATTTCAAGAATGGTTTTGGTGATCTCGTCGACAAGATTAATTCACTTCCTGTCGATCAAAAAACTGTCATCGAAGCTGACATTGCGGCGGCCTACGAAGCTGGCCCCGATCTGGCGATGGTGGATTCCGAAAAAGGAATTACCAACCTGCACGTGCCGAGTGACATCATTATCGATGCTTCGATCCCCGCGATGATTCGGAATTCCGGTCAGATGTGGGACAAGGATGGGGCCGTGCAAGACACCATCGCGGTGATCCCCGATAGTTCTTATGCCGGCGTTTATCAGGCGACGATTGATTTCTGCAAGGAACACGGTGCATTCGATCCAACTACCATGGGCACCGTTCCTAACGTTGGCCTCATGGCGCAGAAAGCCGAGGAATACGGCTCGCATGATAAGACTTTTGAAATTGCCTCAGCCGGGACTGTTCGTGTTATCAACGCAGCCGGGGACACGCTCATCGAGCATGCGGTTGAAAAAAGCGATATTTGGCGTGCCTGCCAAACCAAGGATGCTCCGATTCAGGACTGGGTTAAGCTCGCCGTGAACCGCGCGCGCGCGACCGGGTCTCCGGCTATTTTCTGGCTCAATGAAGAACGCGCGCACGACGCTGAGCTCATCGCGAAAGTGGGCGAGTATCTTGGTGATCACAACACTGAAGGATTGGACCTCCGAATTCTGAATCCTGTCGAAGCCGCTAAAGTGAGCCTGCAGCGTCTTAAGGACGGAGAGGAAACAATCTCAGTCACTGGTAATGTGCTCCGCGATTATCTCACCGATCTTTTCCCAATCCTTGAGGTGGGGACGAGCGCCAAGATGCTTTCCATTGTTCCGCTCATGAATGGCGGCGGTCTTTTCGAGACCGGTGCCGGAGGATCTGCTCCAAAACACGTGCAACAGCTTGTTGCTGAAAACCATCTTCGGTGGGATTCTTTGGGAGAGTTTCTCGCTCTCGCGGTCTCATTGGATCACGTGGGAACGGATAAGGCCAAGGTGCTCGGGAAGACTCTCGATGATGCCACCACGGAAGTTCTCCTTAATAACAAGTCACCCCAGCGGAAGTCGGGC
>PBTU01000145.1 GCA_002729295.1 Verrucomicrobiales bacterium
CCACCTGACACTCTGGCGCTTCGCCACCAAGAAAAACATCGACGACCCCGAAGTCATCGAGGAATTCGCCGAACTCATGCGGGACAAACACCGTCTTGACGCCCTTCTCCTCTTCACCTTTGCCGACTCCAACGGAACCAACGAAGAAGCCTGGTCCCCATGGAAGGAGAGCCTCATTCTCCAACTCTACAAGAACACCCAGAGCTTTTTAGTCGAAACAGAAACCAGCCGAATCAAAATTCACGCCGCTGAATTTGAAGAATTCTGCGCCGAGGTAAAAGCCACCCTCAAGGAAAAGTATCATGCTACTTTCGATGAACATTGCTCGCTCATGCCCAAGCGCTACTTTCGCTTCCGCAGCAAACGCAGCATCAATAAACACATTGTCGCCCTCTGGCAATATATCGACCGCCGCTCACGACGGCCAAACACTCAGTTTGAATGCGCCGTTCAGTGGATCGAGCGAAAAAAGTTTGGCTACAGCGAACTCATCATCGCCACTCACGACAGCAAACGCCTCCTCGAAAAGATTTGCTGCACCCTCGCCTCCCATCAAATCAGCATTCTCTCTGCCGATGTCTATACCCGCCCCGACGGCATCGTTTTGGATCTCTTCAGAGTCTGCACGGAGGACCTCAAGGCAATCGAAGACCGCAACAAACAGAAGTCCATCGTGCAAACACTCTACGACATCAGTGAGAACGAGGATTTTGATGCTGCAAAATACCTTCAAAAGAAGATCAATTTCCTAAAGCCGGAAAGCGAACAAGTTGTCAAATTACCCGTCCGAGCCTGGATTAGCAACCAACTCGACCCCCATTTCACGGTCATCGAAATTCAAGCGCTCGACCGAATTGGACTTCTTCACGACGTTCTAAAAACTGTCAATGACCACGGATTGCAAACCGTTCACTCACGAATCTGTACCGAGAA
Source organism: Verrucomicrobiales bacterium (assembly GCA_002729295.1). GTDB lineage: Bacteria > Verrucomicrobiota > Verrucomicrobiia > Verrucomicrobiales > Akkermansiaceae > SW10. The sequence goes on from PBTU01000145.1 coordinate 934, forward strand.
AGGTGCAGCTCTCGATTCCATCTTCGTCCAGACACTTGAAGGTCGTAAACTTGCAGATCCAGAGGCCATCAAGGGTCTGGAGGAATCGATCAGAGAGCTCTTGAGCGGTTAGCCTTACTCTTCCATCGCCTTCAGAATATTGGCCTTGGCCTCCGCTGCAGCCGCATCTTCCGGGTGGTCTTTGAGAACTTTTTCGAAACAATCCAAAGCCTCCTGCAGCTGACCGGTTTCAGCCAAAACCATTCCGTATTCATAGCTCGCCAGAATCAAACCTGGTTCCAATACCAACGCCTTATCGTAGGCTTCCAAAGCTTCTTCTTTTTTATTCGAGAGTCGGAGAATTCGCCCCCGGGCATACCAGGCCGAAGCATCTTGCGGACTCAATTCCACAGCCCTGGCCGAAGTTTCGACCGCATCCTTGACATACCCGCCCTGCATCAACACTAAGGCGTAACTGACATATAAGTCGGCTCGTTCCGGCTCTAATTCCAAGGCATCTTCGTAATGAGTAATCGCCAAATCCGTCTTTCCCAGGCCAATGGCATCGGCCGCCTTCATCACTAACTCATCCGCTTCGCTCAGACCGAGTTCCTTAACCTTAGCTGTGGCGTTTCCCGCTTTTTCGGTCTCACCCAGAGCATTGAGAATCACAGCATATAATTGCCAGCTCTGCACATCGTTGGGATCCTCGGTCAGGGACGCTTCGATTGCTTTGAGAGCCTCGGGAAGTTGCCCGGACTGAACCGCATCAATCGCGGCGTTGTATAATTCAATTTTCGGCTCTGCCATAACTGGCGAGAGAGCTATCAAATCAATCCTGCCAAGCCGAGGCCTTAGTCTTGCAAATATGCCCACCAGGAGCATCCTGCTGCCATGGCAACAGTGACCCGTGAAACCTTGGTGGCGACTCTGGAAGAAATCGCCCTCCTGCTGGAGCTCAAGGGAGCCAACCCTTTCAAAACCCGGGCCTATCGACAAGGTTCGGAAATCGTTCAGAATTTTGATGGCAACATCGTCGAATTGGCTGCCAATGACAAACTCAAAGGCATCAAGGGATTCGGCGCGGCCCTCCAGCAAAAACTCCATGAACTGGCATCCACCGGTCAATTGGAATACCACAACGATCTCAAAGCAGAGTTCCCGGAAACGCTCTTCGAACTCTTCGAACTTCAAGGACTCGGCCCCAAAAAAATCAAAGCACTCTACGATAAGCTCAATATCGATTCCATTGACGCCCTTAAAAAGGCCTGCAAATCAGGCTGCATCGCCGAACTCTCCGGCTTCGGAGCCAAGTCGGTGGAGAAAATCCTCTCCTCTATTGCCAATCGGGAAAAATTCGCCGACCGCTTTCGTCTTGGTGACGTCGCTCCACTCGCGGAAACCCTGTTGGATCGACTGCGTGACCATCCCAAAGTCTCCCGCGCGGCCATCGCGGGCTCCTACCGTCGTTCCAAGGAAACTCTTCACGACCTCGATTTCCTCGTTGCCACTTCAGAACCGAGAGAACTCACCGACTTCTTCGCCAACTTTCCCGAAGTCCATGAAGTGATTGCCAATGGCGACACCAAGGCTTCGATTCGGCTCGAGAACGGTTTACAATGCGACCTCCGCGCCGTGAGCAACGATCATTTCCCCTTCGCCCTGCAATACTTCAGCGGCAGTAAGGAGCACAATGTCGCTCTCCGCGCCCTTGCGCTCAAACAAGGACTCTCGCTCAACGAATACGACTTCACCCCAAGCGACGAATCGGCCATTCCTGAAGTTCACGAAGAAAAGGACATCTACGCCGCGCTCGGCTTACAATGGGTCCCACCCGAGCTCCGGGAAAACCGGGGAGAGATCGAAGCCGCCGACAAAGGGGAACTTCCGGAACTTATCGAACTCGAAAACCTCCGCGGCACTTTCCACAATCACACCATCGCTTCAGACGGAAAAAACACCCTCTCCGAAATGGCGGAAGCCGCCCGCGAACATGGTTTGCAGTACCTCGGAATCGCAGACCACTCGAAAGCCTCCTTTCAAGCCAACGGACTCGACGAAGAACGCCTCCTGAATCAAGCCAGGGAAATCAAATCCTTCAACGCGAATTCTGACAACTTCACCCTCCTGTCCGGCACCGAGGTCGATATTCTCAAAGATGGCTCGCTCGACTTCAGCGATGAAATCCTGGGCCAACTCGACTATTGTGTGGCTTCCGTTCACAACGCCTTCACCCTCGATGAAGAAACCATGACCAAGCGCCTTATTCGCGCCATGGAAAATGAACACGTCACCATGCTTGGCCACCTCACCGGAAGGCTCCTTCTCAAGCGCGATCCCTATCAGGTAAATATCGAAAAACTCATCGATTGTGCCGCTGAGACCCGCACCGTCATCGAACTCAACTGCAACCCCTGGAGACTCGATATGGATTGGCGCCGGTGGCACAAGGCCAGGGACAAGGGTGTGCTTTGCTCGATCAATCCTGATGCCCACGCCACTGAACAACTTCAATTTCTAGCCTACGGAGTCCGCTTGGCCCGAAAAGGATGGTTGCGACGTCAGGACGTCGTAAACTGCCGCTCCATCAACGAAATCTTACAGTGGCTCTCACTCCCCAAGAACAAGCGATCATGACACTCGCCCTACGTGATCTAGGAGAGGCTCGGGATTTTGAGAAAACCTGGCACCTTCAGGAATCTCTGGTTCAGCAACGGCGCGAAGGAAGAATCTCCGATACCCTTCTGCTCTTGGAACACTTGCCCGTTTACACCATCGGACGCACCAGAGATCAAAGCAGTCTCCGCGACACTTCACACCTCCCGCATCCGACCGTTGAAATCAATCGTGGAGGGCAAGGCACCTATCACGGACCGGGACAGCTGGTAGGATACGCCATTCTCGATCTCAATGAATCCATACGCGACCTCCACCTCCACTTGCGAAATCTCGAGGAAGCTCTCATTCAAACATTGGCAGACTACCACATTCAAGCGCATCGACGTGATGGCCTGACTGGAGTCTGGGTGGAAAATCGCAAAATCGCCTCACTCGGGGTGGGAGTGCGCCAATGGATCACCCTTCATGGATTTGCCCTAAATGTTCAAAGCTCATCGCTTCCACCATTTCAACACATTACTCCCTGCGGATTGGACGGAGTCTCGATGACTTGCGCGGAGAAGGAAGCGGGTCGGCCCATTTTCATGAATGACATCAAACCCCTGGTCTTCACCCACCTCCAAGATATTCTCTCGAGAGAGCGGAAGGACTGAATCAACTCCCCGCCTCTTTATTCATCTTTTTCAGATTCGAGCATCTTCTTCCACGTATCATCCAAAGAGGGAAGCTTCCCTTCCTCACTTGTCTCCAGAGAACCCACAAGCCCGATAACTCTTCTAAAGGTATCATCAGGCTCCTCCATAGTCCCCTTGAGTTCAAAAACGACAGTGTGAAATGCCTTTACATCTTCGCCAGCAAAAGCCGGCAGACTTTTCACTTTGGGATAGGAGCTTATCAACCCGTTATTAATCGAAAGCCTCATCTGCCCCCCGATTCTTCCTGATTTTGAGATGATGATGTTTCCTTTAAGGATCAAAATATCTTTCTGAGACAAACTCAGATTTTCGATAGATACTCCACGGGAATTCGCACGAAAAGTTCCTTCGATATCATTGTCAAAAACCACCTCCGCATACAGCTCCCGGGAAAACATCTTATCCAGATTGATCAAAAACGGAAACTTACGAAGTTGCAGCTGAAAAGCGTTAAAGCGAATAGCAACCTCATCGTAACTTGTCTCTCCGAAAGTGTAATCAACGGTTCCTGATGCCTCTCCGACCGGCCCGGATATCAACGTTCCCATGTGCTTACCAAACAGGTGTTCCATGGGAAATCCCGAGGTTGATAAATCCATTTGCATCTTTTCCCCCACCGCTAGCGGAACCATTCCACTCAACTTAATCGCAGACGAAATCCCACCCCGACCAGCTCCCGGCTCGTCGAGAATCAAGGTCTCCATATTCACCTGGTCTTTCGAAAATTTAAAAACGCCATTGTTAATCGGGAGATCATCCCAACCATTCAATTTCAGCACACCTTGATCCACACTCAATCGAAAACCGGTTCCGTTAAGATAGCGAAAACTGCTGTCTGTTCCCTTGACCGAAAAAAGACTCTCTTTCCCGAAAGAAATATCCAAGGCGTCGCAATAGTACCCATGGAAGTCAAAGGGAAAATCAGGCTCTTCCAAATCCTGCCCTACAATCCCATTTTCCGTGGGCAATTGAAAATTCAACACTCCGACTTTCCCACTCAGTTCACGCCCCCCCAAACGGGCCCACAGAAAACTCGTTAGGTTAGCATGCCCCGAAAGATTCCTAATTGATAAATCCTGAAGAAAGGACTGCTTCGGCCACTGAAACGACGCACCGCTCATGGTAATATTTCCCGGCATTAATTTGAGTCCCTTCAATTCAACCTCCGCGCCAGTCCATGATGAGGCCCGTTCTTCGACTTTTCCCCGGTAGGCTTTACTATTGTATCCAACAATCGTGAAAAGGGCTCCAATTACGACGAAGAGAAACAAGGAAACACAAATCACCAACTTCCAAAGAAAACGCTTTTTCTTCTTTTCGGGAGTGGTCCTTTCGGACTTGGTCTTTTCTGGTTGATCCGACCGTCTTTTGCGGCGCTTCACCCGATGAACAACGCTCCCATCCGACCGCGTAACCACCTCGCTGGTCGACTCTCGTTCCCGTTCTCCATCGCGGAGAGCTTTCATCATCTCATCAAGGGAATAACTGTCCTTCTCAGCGTCTGATGACACCGGAGAATTAGCAGATTCGGCCTTCGGTTGATTCGACCGTGGAGGCAAGGGGGAACTCATTAACGATTTCGATAAGGTTTACCGCCAGCATCAACCAACTCGACATTCAACATGATAATGACCTGACGCGATTCGGACTCCATGGCATTGGCTTGGAAAAAGCGCCCAAACCATGGAATATCACCGAGAATAGGCACTTTGTCTTCCACCTTCTTACGCGACTCGTTCAGCAAGCCGCCAATCACAATTGTGTGACCATTTTGAACGACCACATTTGTGTTCGTAGTGACTTCTTTAAAAACAGGAACGAGAATGTCATTGGTCGTCAGCACGCCCACATTCCCACTTTGCGACAAGGTTCCTGCCGTAATATCAAAACTGGTCGATGTGGAACTTCCTACGATAGGTGTTCCGTAGTTCACAAATCCTTCAAACTCACGAATAGTGGGCTTGACCGCCACTTCGATAAACTGACGATCGGCACTCACCTCCGGAAGAACCTCCAGCATCACGCCTAAGTTTTTCACCTCAAAAGAAGTCGGAGTCGCGGGGGTCACAACACTTTCCCCGGATCCCACGGCATTGGGAATTTCGGGTGGTTCGAATTCGGTCGGATAGGTGAACTCCTGAATCGAAGCAATCTCGGCGTTTTGCCCCGAACGGGTAATCACCTCCGGACGCACCATGACGTCGGCCCCCTTTTTTTGATCAAATCCGCGCATGAGTAACTCATGGGCGTTTTCATCGATCAGCGCTCTGAAGCTCAGCACACCGGGAGACCGGGTCGTCCCCCCTCCTCCGCCAGTTGGGACAGTAACGGACGACGCACCTGTTCCCCCACTGCTGGCAAAAGCTCCGGATGCAGTCGGCGGAGCCGTACGATTAATAATCGCATCTAAGCTGTCAGTCCCGCCGGTAAGTTCTCCAATTCGAAGGCCCGAACTCGCAGGGTTACCCCCAATCACATCAGTAATGGCGGTTCCCGATCCAGTCGTTCCTCCGGAAAGCTTATAGTTGCTTCCGACATTCAATTCGTTGAGGGTAGAGTCAAATCCCAACTCCTCATAATCAATCTGGGAAATATCAATCACGGTGGTCTTAATCACCACTCCGATAGGCTCCTGAGAAGCCACGGTATTTACAATCTCGGCAACAAACTCAAGATTCTCTGCGGTATTGCGCACCGAGAGAACTCCCCCGTTGAAACTCGCGGTAGCTCCCTCGGGAAAGGACAACCCGAGTGACTTCAGTTTCTCAGTCGCGCTCAGGCGCTTAGCAATCAAGCTGCCGGAACCAGCTTCCGGAGTTGAGAATGGATCATCGCTTCCACCGCCGGTACCGTTCAAGGCGCTACTGGAAAGGAAATTCGCAGGCACCCGGAAGTCACGACGAATCAGAGTGGGGTCCGCTGCTCCGGTGGGATAAATCACAACCGCAAACTCATCGATGCGATACTGGGTCCTCGTCGCTTCGGTGATCACCTTCAGAGCCTGCTGCAATGGAACATTTCTCAGATACAGGTTGATCCGGGCTCGATTTACCGCCTCTACTTTCGGATTGTCAGGACTTCCCAGTTGAAGAACGAAATCGAGACCTTTGGCATTCTGATCAACGCTTCCTGCGTCATTTAAGCGCGAGGCAATACGAAGAAAGTCCAGAGCTTCATCCAAGCTCGCGTCCTGAAGATCGACACTGGGCACCATAATGGTGTTCAACTTACCGACCAAGGTCTCGTTTTGGAAAACTTGCGTTCCCTCCATTTGCTCATTGATGAGCGGGACTTCAAGATTTAAATGGGAGCGATCTTCCCAAGCCGCATCCACATCTCGAAACGCTTCGGAACGGGCCTGATCACGAGCAGCAGTCCCATACTCAGAAATGGCATGGCTCACCCTCTCCATCCCCCGGCGCGCGGCCTTGTTAAATTTGTCGATCCGAAGGACATCCTCGTAGGTCATCTCGGCACGATCAAGCAATCCTAAATCATAGTAACCCTGGGCCTCATACAGCAAGCGTCGTACTTTATCGACATTTCTGGTATGTTCCGCAGTCAAAGAAGGATTGGTGCGGATCGGATCATCCATTTTCTTACGAAACTGACTGACCCCAAAATGATCCGGATTCACCTTATCCACCTCGTCCAACAAAACCTGAATCTCGTCATACTTTCCTGATCGCTGAAGCTCCTGGGCCCGGACCAGAGAAGCCTGTGAAAATCGCTGCACCGCCGAAACCCGCAAACCCCTTGTCGCGGCAGCATTCATGGGCAGATTGCTGATCGCCTCGGCATACTTTTGGACAGCCGTGGCGTAATCAGCTGAACGGTAAGCATCGTCTCCACTCTTCAAAAGTGCGTAGGCACTCTGCGCATTTTCCGAGCGTTTGACAATTTCGCTGGCCGCAAGAGAACTTTGCGCAGCTACCGTTGGCGCATATGTGCACAGACACACCAACAGGCCACGTTGAATCAAGGTATTGAAATCACCCATATCGTAGGAGGCCTTGGTATAGCGGGGAATTCTCGGCACAGTAAGCCGAAAATCGGAAAATCTCACATTTCTGAAAGATCTCTAATCCTACCGAAATGGCAGCTCCAACTGGGTCGATCGGGCCCTTATCCGACAAACCCGAATTTTGCGCCTCAAAGACCAAATTTTGCCACGGGCGACACGCATTTTCCAACGAGCCCCACTCAAGCGAACCCTCCAAATAAACTTGTTCATAAGAACAGCTTATCTGGAGATTTTTAGACGACAAGCCCTAAGATTCATCTAAATCCGTCGTTGAGGCCCGCACCACCCGATCAATGGCGTGCTTGGTAATGATATTCCCCTTGGAACCACGGCCTTTCACCGTGATTTCCCCAAAACAAAAGAGCCTCGAGAGATTTCTTAGGCGAAGAGCCGGCTTGATGTGCACCAGAACGGCATTTTCCGCGGATTCGGCCTCGGTATCATGCTCCGCAAAATAAAATACCCGAGAGCCCTTGGTGCCCCGCCCCATCAGGTAAACCTTGTCGCGAGTCACGCCACCGACCTTAAATCGCTTGGCATAAATTGGCCCGTCGCGCCCTTCCCGATAGATCATGGAGTAGATTTTAGGCTCATCTTTCCTGAAAATGGTCACGTGGACCGGGCGTTTTCCTACGAAGACCTTCTCGGCCACCTTGAGCACCCGCATTTCAGCATCTTGCGAGAAGGCGATTATGTCATCCAGTGTGGAACATTTCTCGATCGGCTTCTCCTTCTTCAAGCCATAGCCTGCAAAGCCATTTTTCTCGTCCAAGTAAAGCATTTCACTCGCCACCACGACCGCAGACCGCTTCACCGTGCCAAATTCCTCGATCTGGGATTTCCGCTCGCGACCCTTGCCGTATTTCTTTTTTAGCGTCTCGAAATACCTCACCGAGTAGCGCGTGATGTTCCGGATATTCTTCTCGGTTTCAGCAATGCGATCCTCCAGCCCCCTGATCTCCTCGTCGGCCCGGAAACTGTCGTACTTGGAAATCCGCTTAATACGAATTTCCGTCAGACGAATAATATCGTCCCGGGTCACTTCCCGCTTCAGCAGTTTTTTGAAAGGATCCAAGCCCTTGTCAATCGCCTCGATTACCGCTTCCCAGGTCTCACATTCCTCGATGTCCCGATAGATTCTGTTCTCGATAAAGATTTTCTCAAGCGAACTGAAATGCCACTTGTCATTGAGCTCTCCCAACAGGATCTCGAGCTCCAGCAGGAGCAACTCTTTAGTCATGCGAGCGCAATTCTTAAGAATCTCACTGACCGGCATGAAAATTGGTCGCCCGTCGTGAATAACACAAGAGTTGGGAGAAATACTCGCCTCGCAATCACTGAAGGCATACAACGCTTCACGTGTCGTCTCGGCATCGCAGCCTGCGGGCAAATGCACCAAAATCTCAACATTTTCGGCGGTATTATCCTCGATCCTCGAGATCTTGATCTTCCCCTTGTCGTTGGCATTGACGATGGAATCCATCACCCCGCCGGTCGTTGTCCCAAAAGGAATCGAACTAATTCGAAGCAACTTGGCTTTCACGATCTCAATCTCAGAACGCACCCGGATTTTTCCTCCCCGAAGTCCGTCACGATAGTCGCTGACATCAACCAATCCACCGGTCGGAAAATCGGGCACGAGATCAAAGGGTTTCTTTCGCAGAACCGCGATGCAGGCGTCGATCAACTCATTGAAATTATGCGGCAAAATCTTACACGCCAATCCCACCGCAATTCCCTCCACACCCTGCGCAAGGAGCAGCGGAAACTTCATCGGTAAAGTCACCGGCTCCTTGTTCCGGCCATCGTAACTCCGCGTCCAATTTGTCGTCTTGGGATTGAACGCCACCTCCAGAGCAAAGGGCGTGAGACGAGCTTCGATATATCGCGGAGCCGCTGCCCGGTCACCGGTGAGAACGTTGCCCCAGTTTCCCTGGGTATCGATAAGGAGATCCTTCTGCCCGATCGCCACCATGGCATCGCCGATGGAAGCGTCACCGTGCGGATGATACTTCATCGTGTTTCCCACGATATTCGCAACCTTGTTATAGCGACCATCCTCGAGCTCCCGCATCGAGTGCAGAATACGCCGCTGAACCGGCTTCAATCCGTCACCCAGATGCGGAACAGCCCGCTCCATGATGACGTAACTGGCATAATCCAGAAAGTATTCGGAGTACATCCCCTTAAGGGTGATGTCTTCGCGGGCCTCGGTCGTTTCCTCCATAGTAAGCAGCAATAAGGCTGATTCGTTAAGAGAACTTAACGATCAGCCTTACCGTGCCAATTCAAAAATTCAGCTGGAGTGCAATTAAGGCGCTTCCGCTACCCGATAGAAGATTTTCGTCTCTCCGACGGCCTCTGGATCAACGAAATTGAAGCTCACCGAACCGTCGGGGTTATCAACTTCCGACGCCGGATTTCCCAGCGGAGCCCAAGCATCGGCCTGTCCCAGGTCTGTGGAGGATTCCACCACATATATATCAGCACCGAGTCCGGTCACCGTCAATGAGCCACTACTTCCATCCATCGTAAATCCAACAAGCTCCAAATTAACCGGCCCTGGGGGGTCGATTCCCCCACCTGAATTTTCCGCGCCCGGAGAATCGATCGCCGGGGTCACATCATCTCCAAACGGACCCGCAATCAGGTCGCCTGTTCCGTTGGGATTCCGAAACACGTATGCAGGGACAAATCCATTCGCACTGAGGACATTCGTAAACCCAAGAGATTCAGCATAGCCAAAGCCGACTGTTCCGGGAGCATCACCAGGCTCCACCAAAGAAACCGCGTCTAAAAGACTCACCCATGGCGTCGAATCCAGTGTTCCATCGTTATCAACATCCAAATCGACTCCTGCCGCCCCTGTAAATCCGGAAACCAACAAGAAGGTCAAGGAGTCACCGTTCTCGAAGATATTGGTTCCCGCAGGATAATCGGGAGTCGCCAGCAGCATATTATCGCTCCCTATGACAAAATAATTTCCGGTAGCCGAAGAACCGTTGAGACTATAAGCACGCTCCACATTGCCGCTCGTATCTGCTACGCCAAAATCGCCAAGAACAATCAACCAGATATCAGTGAGATCAAAATCCGCTTCTGCGCTGTAAAGTTCCACATACTCGTCATCGTCTACCCCCACATCATCAGTTCGTATCTCATTGATCACAATCGTCGGAAGCTCCGGTGCTTCATCGTCAGTAACAGTGATCGTCAAATTCCGCTCTAAAATAATCGCTTCGGGATCACTCACGGTCACAGTTACCGTCTGGAAACCATCAGACAAAGCGTCATCTACTCCCGTAACGGTAAATACTACAGACGTCGCATTTGGTGGGATCGAAACAGTGGCAGGAGCCGAGGCCTCGCTGGAATCATCTACTCCAACATCGAAAGTATACCCACTGGGGCTCGCATCACTAATCGTCACAGTCACCGCAGAAGATCCACCATTTTCAGATAGGACGGTGGGAACTGCGGCGATCTCAATCGTAGGAATTGGTGCCTCATCATCGGAAACTGTCACGGTAGCAGAACCAGTGAACAAATTCGGTCCTGACGCAGTAATCTGAACGCTCTGATCAGCATCCTGGTCGGCATCATCCACCGCATCGATGTCAAAGTCAGCGGATGCCGCCCCCGCCGGAATCTCTACCGTGGCCGGCACCGTAAGTTCAGTCAGATCACTACTCGACAAAGTCACCGTGAGACTTGCAGTCAAATCTCCGGTCCGGGTTACCGTCCCGGTTGCCGCGCTTGCCCCGGCAGATTCCAAGAAGCTCGATGGATCAACTGACACACTCAGGGAATCCCCACCGAAGGGAGAACCGTCAACTTGAGTGCCGGGAGAAAACAAAGCACCATTGGATCCAGCTGCTGCTGAGTGCCCCACGAAAGTCACTCCGGTCAAATCTGGGTCCCTCACCAAAGATTCGTTATTCCCACCCTCAGAACCGTATGTCACCGAAACAACTTGGGTGAGACTTTCATCAAAGACGGTGACGGTGTCTCCTCCATTGTTGAGTCCCACCAAGCCCTCACTCGCTACCTGAACCACAGAATTTCCAAATGTCCCTGTCGGGGTTCC
>PBTU01000146.1 GCA_002729295.1 Verrucomicrobiales bacterium
GGCATTCATAAGGCTCCCCCAAATGATTCTCCCCCACCGGATCACTCAAGTCCTCCAGTTCAATACAATCATCATAATCCCACAATCGGTTGCGTAGCTTAGTAAACTTCTTGGGTGGTAAAACCCCGGTCAGGTTGAATGCCTTCATCCACTCCCTCTCGGTTTCCGGGAGCTGTCCGAGCTCCTGAACCAGTACCCCAGCCCAAGTCTGCCTCTTTTGTTTTCGAATCTTCCGATTCGATACCGATAGGTTGCAATAGTTCTGGTAAAACCCACCGCTCAGCCGAAGGGGTTCTTCAATCCCCCATTCTTCCTTCAAACGATTTATATCTTCAAGTATTTCTTCTTCAAGTGCTGTCCTCCTCATCTGATTAGCTTCTTTTTTTTGCTACATTGTTTATAATTGGATACTGTACCATTAAGGGAACCATAGCCAAGCAAGGGAGTGTCATAAGTGTCATAGAGAAGATCGAGCTATAATTTAGTCTTGTTTTTTATAAGTTGGCATTCTGTTTTCTTTCTTTCAAGGTGGACGATTCAAGCACCAAACCACCCCTTTAACCTACAAAACAAGATTTTTGAATTACACTTTGTCAGAAGATTCACAATTAAAACTTTCTTTCACTGCTCTAGCCTTGGGGCTGCGTGAGATGGAAATTGTAGCACCCTTATATTTGGATCATTTAGACTGGGAAATCGTTAGTAAAGAGGTGTGTGAAAAAAATCTTCTCCAATTAACTTCTCAGTCCAGTACAGTTCGGGTATTTCGTGAAGTTAGGCAAAGACTGCAGAGTTTAAATAAAGAAACAATTGATTGTTTTGTTGAATGTGGAATTGAAGAAAGACGAGCTATCGCCCTGATCGCAGCCTGCAAAAAATATCCATTTATTTTCGATTTCATTCGAATCACTCTGAAAGATAAAATTCAAGTATTTGATCAAACTCTCAGAGAAGAAGATTTGGATGTCTTTTGGAATACTCAAACAATCGAACACCCTGGACTCGAAGATATTGCCGAAACCACTAAGAAAAAACTTAAACAAGTACTTGTCCGTTTGCTCGCCGAAGCTGGAATTTTGTCGAGCACCGAAAATCCTTGGATCACTCCCATTTCTCCGCCCGGTAGGATAGAAGAAGTTTTTGAAAAAGAAGGGCTTGTTTACCGCGAAGCATTTTTAAGTTAATCAAGCTCACAATGACTGATTCCATCGAACAGAAATTTAAACACCTCCGGGCAGTTGTAGAGAGCAAGCAGTTCCTGGGTAAGGAGGGTATCATGAACGAAGTACCGTTCTTTATCTTCCCTTACTCTCCAAAGGAAGAAAACCAGGTTCAGGAACTATCCCAGCTTCTTTTCTCCACCCTACGAAAAAACGGTGCAAGTATCCTAGAAATCAACCTTTATGATCTCTGTGTAGACCTTGTCCAGGAGCGTGGTTACTGGGACAAACTAATCTCCAAGGAAAATGCTCTCAAAAAGAAGCAACTCAAAGATCAGATCCAGAACCTTACACAGGTAGATTCCAAGATCGTCCCCGCTATCGCCCATAAGATTCAATCCCAACCAGATTTACAGATTCTCTTTATCACTGGGGTCGGACTGGTCTACCCATTCATCCGTTCGCACAACCTACTGAACAACCTGCAAAAGGTGGCCAAGGATTTTCCCACTGTCATGTTCTTTCCCGGGGAATACACCTTTACCGAAGGTCGCGGACAATCCTTGGATCTTTTTGGCATCCTCAACGAGGATAAATACTACCGAGCTTTCAATATCGAAGAATACAAATTGCACTCATGAATATTAGAGACCTTTTCGAAAAACCAATCGATCGCCCCATTGAGGGCGTCATTAAGGCCGATGACGAGGAGCACCTCATCAACGAAATCGAGGAATACATCGTAACCAACGAAGTATCCAAACACCTTGATACCTTCTTCGAAGCATACAACAGCTCCGGCTCCGCCCAAGGTGTATGGATCTCCGGATTCTTTGGCTCCGGTAAGTCCCACCTACTCAAGATACTTTCCCTCGTCCTCGACTCCCGAGAGATCAACGGCAAACCCGTTGGCGATACTTTCTCCCAGAAGATCGACGATGAAATGCTGCGGGCAGAAGTCGATAAGGCGATGAAGGTTCCCACCAAAAGCATACTCTTTAACATCGATCAAAAGTCCGACGCCACCACCGATGTTGAGAAAGACCAAATCCTGCTCGTCTTTCTCAAAGTGTTCAATGAGATGCAGGGCTATTTCAGCAAACCATACATCGCCCAGTTCGAACGCGACCTAGACAACAAAGGCAAATATGCCCCCTTCAAGGAAGCCTACGAAAAACAAACCGGCCAATCCTGGGAAACCGGTCGGGAAACCGCTCACCTGCTCGACAATGAGGAATTTGCCAAAGTCTACGCCCAAGTAGTGGGTGGTTCCGAAGAGGAAGCTCTTAAGGTACTCGATCGCTATCAGGAAAGTTTCTCTCTCTCCATCGAGGACTTTGCCCAGATGATTAAGGATTATGTCGACAAGCAAGAGCCCGGCTTTCGTCTCAATTTCTTTGTCGACGAAGTGGGTCAGTACATTGCCGACAATTCCAAGCTCATGGTCAACCTCCAGACCATTGCCGAAAGTTTTGCCACCAAGTGCAAAGGTCAGGCCTGGATCATGGTTACCTCCCAGGAAGATTTATCCAAAGTGGTGGGCGACATGGCCAGCGTGCACAAAGAAACGGACTTTTCAAAAATTCAGGATCGCTTCCCCATACGGCTCAATCTGACCAGCAGCAACGTCTCGGAAGTCATCCAGAAGCGCTTACTCCAAAAGAAAACCGGCGGAGCCGTAGAGTCCGACCTCTCTTCCCTCTACGTCAAGGAGCAGCCCAACCTCAAGACCCTCTTTGAGTTCGTCGACGGATCCCGCACCTATCGAATATCGGATACCGAGGAAGAATTCTGCCGCACCTACCCCTTCCCCCAGTATCAGTACGATCTATTCAAATCTGCTATCGAAGCCCTCTCCCGCCACAATGCCTTCACTGGTAAACATGCCTCTGTGGGAGAACGCTCCATGCTCGGCGTCTTCCAGGATGTTGCCAAACGCATTGCCGATCGCCCCTTCGGCTCCCTCGGCAGCTTCGATCTTATGTACGAGGGAATCAGCAAGGTTATCAAGTCCGAGCACCAGCAGTCCATCAAACTCGCCGAGAACAACCTTACCGACAAGCTCGCCATCCGCCTGCTCAAAGCACTATTCCTAGTTAAATATTTGAAGGAGTTCAAGGGATCCCCGCGTAACCTTTCCATCCTCATGATCGATCAGTTTGGCATAGACCTCTCTGCTCATGAGACTGCCGTCAAAGAATCCCTCAACTTACTCGAGCAAAATACTTATGTCCAGCGAACCGGCGAGTTCTATGAGTTTCTTACCGACGACGAAAAGGATGTGGAAAACGAAATCAAGGCGATGGAAGTGGACGACGCCACCCGCAATGAAATTGCAGCCAATGTACTTTTCAACGAAATCATTCGTGATACCAAGATTCGCTTCCAGGAGAACAACCAGGATTATCTCTTTTCTCGCCTGCTCGACTCCACTCTCATTGGTCGTGAACATGAACTTGCAGTTAATCTAATCTCTCCCTTCAACGAGCACCACGGCGACGAGACCGTCCTGATTAACCAAGCAATGGGCAAACCTCAAATGCTTGTCCTCCTCCCTACCGATAAACGCTTACTTGGGGATCTTACTCTCTTTGCCAAGACCGATAAATATGTTCGTCAAAACAACACCTCCGGACTGGCCGATAGTCGCCGTGTCATTCTTGCCGAAAAAGGAAACCAAAACCAACAGCGAAAGACCGACCTGCGCCAACGTATGGAACATTTGCTTTCAGAGTCTAAAATTATTGTAAATGGATCCACAGTACAAGGGCTACCATCCGATGCTCGCTCTCGCATAATCCAAGGCTTTGATCATCTTGTTCGCTACGCCTACCCTAACCTTAAGATGCTTCGGACCGTATTTGCAGAAGATAGCGTTCGTCGAGTACTCTCCGACGACGGGGATGATCTTTTCAAGCACGACGAGGACACCCTAAGCGAAGCCGAGGGAGAAATCCTCACCGTCGTACGCCGCAAACAAGGCAATGGGGAACGCCCCAAAGTCGGCACCCTTCTGCAGGACTTTTCTCGCCGGCCCTACGGCTGGTACCAGGCAGCCGTCATGGCCAACCTTGCCAAGCTTTACAAGCGGGGCAAGATCGAGCTGCGCTCCGACTCCAACCTGCTCGAAGGCTCGGTCGTTATCGACCACCTCACCAACAACCGACTCTTCAACAACACCATTGTCAGCCTGCAAACCGAGATCGCACCCGCCCAGATCCAGCAGCTCAAAACTTTTCATCGCGAATTTTTCGACGAGTCCAACTCAGGCAACGAAGCCAAAGATGTGGGTGAACGATTTTCCGAAAAACTACGGGCCGACATCGAGGCACTCAAAGTCATCCGAGCTAAAGAAGATGCCTACCCCTTCGTCCGCCAGCTCGACGAGCCCATCGCCCGCCTCGAGGAATGGTCAGGTAAGCCCTTCGCCGTCTACCTCAATGAATTATCCTCCTTCAAGGACGACTGGCTCGACGACAAGGAAGACTACTTCGACCCCATTCGCAAATTCGTAGCCGGATCCGAAGGCAAGGTCTATCGGGAAGTACGGGCTTTTATCACCGAAAACCGCGAAAACCTACCCGCCTTCCCTCTGGAGGAAGCCACTCTCAAAGCCTTTGCCGACAACGACTCTCCCTTCCGTGGCTCCCTCCTTGCCGAGGCCAAGTCCATTGTCGAAAAACTCAAGGTCGATCTCGCCCAACAACTAACCGAAATCCGCAAAGATGCTGAGGCACAGATTGCCAAAACCTCTGCCAACCTCGAAACCCTTGATGGGTTTTCCACCCTCGGTGAAGAAGAAAAGAAGACCCTCTTGCAAACCTCGGAATCTGCTCTGGCCCGCATTCGCGACACTCAGGTGCTTGCTGTAGTGCGCGACAGTCTCAGAAACTACCTTACCGATGGGTACCAAGCCCAAGTCTCTTCCCTTAATCAACTAGTTGCATCCAAAGCCGAGGCCAGCGGGGTACAGGAAGCACCTGCTAAGTATGTTACCAAAACATCCATCTCTATAAACTTCCCCAAGCCCGCCATCGAGTCGGAAGCAGACCTCGACGCCTACCTCGAATCCGTCCGTCAGGCATACGGAGAAGTGCTCAAGGAAAACGGCAAGATCACTCTCTAATTTAGTAAAACCATTACCTTCATGGATACCTCCAAGCTCAAATCCTTTGCCCCTCAGGCACGCGTCCGGCTCCAGGAACAAATTGGAGCCAAGCTCGATTATGTCCTGCGTGGCGATTCTGCCGAACTGCGGGGCAAGTCTGGCCAGGTCGAGTCCATCCGCAAAGCATCCAAGACCGAGGGTCGCGAGATCTACGTCGAGCGCATCGCCTACACCTGGTTCAACCGCCTCTCTGCCTTGCGCTTCATTGATGCACGGGGCTACCACCCCTTCGGTTGCCGGGTAATCACCCCCGAGCCGGGCAATACCCAGCCGGAGATCCTCCAGCTCGCCCGCAACGGGGCCTTGCCAAGCGAAATCCCCGCCGACCTTACCCGCATCAACGATTTACTGGACGGGCGCATCCCCTCCGGCAACCCACAGGCGGAAGTATACCGCCACCTCGTGCTCGCGGTATGTGCCCACTACCACAAGCTCCTCCCCTTCCTTTTTGAAAAGCTCGACAGCGAGACCGAGCTCCTCCTGCCCGACGATTTACTCACCCCCGCCTCCGTGGCCGAAGGCTTCCGTACGGAGATCTCCGATGAAGACTGTGCCGATGTCGAGATCATCGGCTGGCTCTACCAGTTCTACATCTCGGAGAAGAAGGACGAGGTGATCGGCAAGGTGGTGAAGTCGGAAGACATTCCGGCGGCGACCCAACTCTTCACGCCCAACTGGATCGTGAAGTACATGGTTCAGAACTCGTTGGGAGCACAATGGCTGGCGACCTATCCCCAGTCCCCCCTCAAAGTGCAGATGGAATACTATATTGAGCCCGCTGAGCAGACCGAAGAGGTCAACGCCCAGCTCGCAGCCATTACGCCCAACCAGCTCAACCCCGAGGAGCTGACCCTCATCGACCCGGCCAGTGGCTCCGGGCACATCCTGGTGGAGGCCTATGAGCTCTTCAAGGCCATCTACCTGGAGCGCGGCTATCGGCAACGCGACGTCCCGCAGCTGATTCTCACCCAGAACCTCTTCGGCCTCGACATCGACGAGCGCGCGGCGCAGCTGACGGGCTTTGCGCTGATGATGAAGGGGCGGGCGGATGACCGGCGGCTGTTTGAGCGGGGGGTGAAGCTCAACGTGATGGCAATGAAAGACAGTGCCGACTTTGATTCCGAGAGCCTCGCCTCCTCTATTAATCTTTCAAGTTACAATCTGAGTACTCTCGACCTTCGGGAACTCAAAGATCTTTTTGAGCACGCGACGACCTTCGGGTCGTTGATTCAGGTGCCGGAGGGGCTGGCTTCGAGCTTGCCGGCGTTGAAGCAGCTGAGCGAGGCGACCAACCAGGACCTCTTTGTGTCGGAGGCACTCAGGCGATTGGGGCCGCTGGTGCAGCAGGCCGAGTTGCTGGCGGCGCAGTACGACGCCGTGGTGGCTAATCCACCTTATGTGGGGAGCAAATTCCATATCCCTGTTCTCAAGAAGTTCTTGAAGGATAATTATAACGGCTATGAAAAAGATCTCTTTTCTGCCTTCATCGATCGTGACTTTGCATTTAGCAAACCTCATGGCCGTCTAGGTTTCATGTCCCCATTTGTTTGGATGTTTATTTCCAGCTATGAACATCTGAGATCTCGAATAATTAACGAGGAAACGATTTCTTCTTTAATTCAGCTTGAATATTCGGGATTTGAAGGTGCAACCGTTCCCATCTGCACTTTCGCACTACAAAAAGGGAATATCATAAATCAAGAAGGTTGTTACATTCGCCTATCTGACTTTCGTGGAGCAGTAAACCAAGCTCCGAAGACTCGTGAGGCGATCCAAAACCGCGAGTGCGGGTGGTTTTTCAAGGCAATATCGAATAATTTTAATAAGTTGCCAGGAAGTCCTATAGCTTATTGGGCACCGGAACCAATGTTAAAACTTTTTGAAGAACACAAAGCACTTTCCCAAAACTACAAAATCAAGTCAGGAATGTCTACAACTGACAACACCCTTTTCTTGAGGAAATGGTATGAAGTTCGAGTTCAAAATATAAATTTTAAAGCTAATTCTTCAGAGGATGTCTCAAGAAGCAAATGCGACTGGTATCCTTTTAATAAAGGAGGTGGATATCGCAAGTGGTATGGCAACCTAGAATTTATTGTACTTTGGGGTAACAACGGTGAAGTTATTCGTAAATACATTGCAGAAAGACCAGAGAAACAAGTGGGCGGAAGAATTGTTAACACTGAATACTTTTTCCGAAGCTGTATCAGTTGGGGAGATATAACATCAAGCAATCAATCCTTTAGATTTATAAACAAAGGCTGTGTAATGGGAAACCGAGGACCAGGTATCTTTTCCCAGAAAGAAAATTTTCAATTATTAGGATTACTTAATTCTCCGATTACGACAGCCATTTTAAAAATTCTTAACCCCACCTTAACTACTGGTATAGGAGATATATCATCTTTACCATATGGAAAGGAAATCAATTATAGAAGTTACGCAGATTTAGAATTGATATTAGATTTAGCGAAGACCGACTGGGACGCCTACGAACGCTCCTGGGACTTCGGCGCTCTCCCTCTCCTGACGGCCTCCTCCGAGCCCACGCCCACCCTCGAATCCAGCTACAACGCCTGGATCAACCAGAACAAGGGCACCATCGCCGAGATGAAGCGCCTCGAAGAGGAGAACAACCGCCTCTTCATCGACGCCTACGGTTTGGCCGACGAGCTCACCCCCGACATCCCCATCGAGCAGATCACCCTCACGGTGAACCCCGCCTACCGCTACGGCGGCAAGCTCACCGAAGAGGAGCTGTGGACCCGCTTCCGCCAGGACAGCATGGAGGAGCTGGTCTCCTACGCCATCGGCTGCATGATGGGCCGCTACAGCCTGGACGCCCCAGGCCTCATCATTGCGGATTCCCGGGATAACCCCGAAGCCCATATGGCCGCCTATTCCGAAAAGGTGGGAAAACCGATGGAAGCCCTCAAATTCCAACCCGATGATGATGGCATCATTCCCGTACTCGATGACGAATGGTTCGAGGACGACGTCGTCGCCCGCTTTCGTGTATTTCTACGAGCAGCATTTGGAAACGAGTCTCTGGAAGAAAACCTGCGCTTTCTCGAGGAAGCGATCGGTAAGAAGATCCGCAAATATTTCGTGAATGATTTCTACAAGGCACACCTGCAGACCTACAAGAAGCGTCCGATCTATTGGCTCTTCCAAAGCCCCAAGAAGAGTTTCCAGGCTTTAGTCTACCTGCACCGCTACGATCGAGACACGGTTAACCGCCTACTCAACGACTACCTGCGCCCCTATCAGGACAAGTTGCGTAACCGACAGGATCACCTGGACAGCATGTTGGCGAGCGAGGCCACCTCCAACCGCGACCGCAATGCCGCGACCAAGGAGAAGGAAAAGAACGCCCAGGCCCTCACCGAACTGGCCGACTGGGAACGCGATGTCATCTACCCCCTGGCCACCCAACGCCTTGAGATCGACCTCGATGATGGCGTAAAACAAAACTACCCCAAGTTCGGCAAAGCCCTCGCCAAAGTCCCCGGCCTAAGCTGAAGATTATTTTTATATGAGTGGAGTAAGCACAAGCCTGAACGAACTTTTTCAAAAGCACCGCCTGGTCTTCTGGTACGACCCGGAGGGAGAGATGAGAGAAGAGTTTGATGGCTATCCACTGGATGGCGGAGAAAAAGTGGTGGTAAACAACAACGAGTTTGGGCTGAAGCACAGAATGGTTCGTGAAGAGCCGAAGAGTCGTTTCTTGTTATACTTGCCCTACCCTCGCCCAGCTTATGCAGAAAATTGGTTCTTGGACTTGGAGCTGGCTCACCATGTTTTTAATGCCGATCAAATCTCATTGATCCTACAGGAAATGGGCTGGCTGGAGGAACACCGTCCCTTTGTCGAAGAATTTGAGGGCTTCTTCAAAAGCAAGGAGAGGAAGGAAAAGTTGCTCGAAAAATTACACCCCGAGAACAACGAAAGAGTTTGGAAGCTGAAGATGGCCAGTGTGTTTGCCAAGGAGGAGGCAACGATCGAGAGCCTGTTGTTCTCCTTGCTTGCCGAGCTGGCAAATGGGGCAGATAAAAAGTGGAAGGATATTGAAAAATTTGGGCTGCAACAATTCATCTGGGATGAGGTGGATAGAGCTTTTGACTATCGATCTGAAGAGCCAAGCCTTTTGGACTTTGCGATCGAGTCCTTTCTTGCCGCCGCACCGTGTGGGAAAGAGGCAAAACTGGGAAGGGATGCCCAGGTATTCCTCAAGCGTTGGAAAGATAATGCCCGCTATGCGGAAGCGTTTGAGAAGTTGTCCGCACAGTTGGAAAAGGATCTAAAAATCGAGCAGGCATTGTGCGAGATCGATGGGTATGCCCCGCTCAAGGATCAGGACGCATTTGAAGCGATCGAACGAAAGGTGATCGTGGAACTGAGAAATGGGCTGCTCCAGGGTGCTTTGCGGGGAGACCCCTTGCGTAAACTGCTCGACCAAAGAGAGGGTTCGTACTGGTACAAAAAGTACAAGCACTTGTACGAAGCATTTCGGGCGGCAGGTAATTTACTGGAGGGAATACGGTTGGCAGACCTAAGCTTTACCACTCCCAAGCAGGCGGTTGAAAATTATGCAAAGACATATAATGAGATCGATAGGCAGTATCGGTTGTTTGTCTACCATGCATCGTTGGGCAAGGAAGCCACCTTGCTCAATGAATTGAGCGAAGAAATCGAGCGGCGTTATTCCAACCAATATCTTTTGCAACTTAATGATCGGTTCCAATCCTTTGTAGATCTGGAACAAAAGTGGCCGATCGCCAATACGGCGAGCCAGGCAGACTTTTACCAAAGCCATGTTTTACCCTTCGCGCAGAAGGGGTTGAAGGTGTTTGTAATTATATCGGATGCCTTGCGCTATGAGGCAGGCAGAGAGTTGCACGAGCGCATCCTCAAAGAGGACCGCTTTAAGTCAAAGATCGATTATCAGGTGGGCGTACTGCCCTCATACACCCAACTAGGCATGGCTGCCCTCTTACCCCACAATGACTTGGAAGTGAAATCCGAATCCGGAGAAGTCCTAGCCGATGGCAAGAGGACGATGGGCTTGGCCGCACGGGCAAAGATATTGGCCGAGGGCAGGTACAAAGCGACGGCCCTGAAAGCGAATGATTTCCTCAAGATGAATGCAAAGGAGGAAGGCAGAGAATTATCCAGGGACCACGATATCATCTACATCTATCATAATGGGATCGATGCCATGGGAGATAAGAGTGAGACCGAAGTAAAAACATTTGAGGCAGTGGAGGAAGAGTTCAATACCTTGCTCGCAGTTTTGAAAAAGGTGGCAGCAGTAAATGGTACCCATGCATTGATTACTGCAGACCATGGCTTCCTTTTCCGGAGGGAAGCGATTGATGAGAGCGATTTTTCGGCCAACCCCAAAGGGAAAGATGTGGGTGTGGCCAACCGACGGTTTTCCATCGCAAGGGAGTTTGAGGATTCAAAGGAGGCGAAGATTTTCCAGGCCGAGCAGTTGGGGCTGCAAGGAGAGGCGAGCTTTGCCATTGCTAAATCGATCAATCGTTTTCGGGTAAAGGGTGCGGGCTCACGCTTTGTACATGGAGGTGCATCCTTGCAGGAAATTGTCCTGCCTGTGCTGACGGTAAGCAAGTCCAGAACAAGTGATGTGGAACTGGTGGAAGTGGACATTTTGAGGGGTGGATCGAACTTGATCTCCACTGCAACCACGGTGGTTGGGTTTTACCAGGCCACTCCAGTGGGAGAAAAAGTGTTGAAAAGAGAATTGCGAATCGGTTTCCAATCGAAAACGGGGGAATCCATTTCCGAAACGCACGATGTTTCTTTTGATTCCAACGCTGTGGAACCCCAAAGCCGGGAACGAAAAATTACTTTTAACTTTGGCAAGTCGGCGGATGCTTACAATGGGCAGGAGATATTCCTGGCCCTGGAGGAGCGCATACCTGGATCTGCTCATTACCGAGAATACAAGCGGGAGACTTATCGCTTTAAGAAAACTTTTGAAACCGACTTCGAATTGTAAGGAAACTTTATCATGCTTGATCAAAAAATAGTACAGCACTTTACTGGATTTGTAGTCCGCAAGGACCTTTCCAAAATAGTCAAAGGAAACGCAATCGTACCATCCTATGTCTTGGAATACCTGCTCGGGCAATATTGCTCGACAGATGATACAGACAATATCGAGGCAGGCATTGAGTCGGTAAAAAACATCCTGGCCAAACACTATGTCCACCGGAACGAGGCGGAACTGGTAAAGTCCACCATCCGTGAAAGAGGCAGGCACAAGGTAATCGACAAGATTACAGTGGAACTAAATGACAAGTCGGATGTGTATGAGGCAAAGTTCTCCAACCTCGGCCTCAAGAGCGTGGAGACTGATTCCAATTATGTAAAGAAACACCCCAAGCTTCTGGTTGGCGGGGTGTGGTGCATCGTGGATGTGCTTTATGAACACAGCGACGAAACCAATGATGAACCTTGGGTGATCGATAAGTTAAAACCTATTCAGGTATCCAATTTCGATTTCGAAGAATATTGCAACGCCCGAAACGAATTTAGCCTGAACGAATGGATTGATGTTTTGGTACAGAGCATAGGGTTTAACTCAAAAATGCTCAGCAGAAGGCAGAAGTTTTTACAACTAGCCAGATTGATTCCTTTTTGCGAACGCAACTTCAATTATATCGAGCTTGGACCAAAGGGAACGGGTAAATCTCACATCTTCTCCGAATTTTCTCCGCACGGTATGATTGTATCTGGTGGGGAAATAAGCATGGCAAAATTATTCGTTAATAATGCCACTGGTAAACCGGGCTTGGTAGGATTTTGGGACAGCGTGGCTTTCGATGAATTTGCGGGTAAGGACAAGCGAGTGGACAAGAACCTTGTAGACATCATGAAGAACTACATGGCCAACAAATCCTTTTCACGCGGGGTTGAAGTCATTGGTGCAGAAGCATCGATGTCATTTCTTGGAAACACCAGTAAATCGGTCGAGCACATGCTCAAGCATTCCAACTTTTTTGATGACTTACCTGATAAATACATCGACTCCGCTTTTCTCGACCGCTTGCACATGTACAGCCCTGGTTGGGAGACAAGTATCATTCGATCGGAACTGTTTACCGACGGGTTTGGATTCATTGTAGACTACCTCGCAGAGGCAATGAAAAACCTAAGAAATATCGATTACTCTCAGTTATACACCAAGCACTTTAGCCTGAGCTCTGATATTTCGGTACGGGACAAAGATGGTGTACACAAGACCTTCTCGGGAATGATGAAAATCCTCTTTCCCAATGGAGAGTGTGAAGAGAAACATGTAGCCGAATTGCTTGAATTTTCTTTGGAAGGAAGAAAGCGTGTGAAAGACCATATTGCCCGGTTGGACGAAACCTTCCCGGCAGTGAACTTCGCCTACACTAACCTAAAAACCCAGGAAGAAACTCCTGTTAAGACGGCAGAGGAAGTTGAATTTGCCGAACTCCTAGCGGATACGACTGCGGCCCCTAGTACAGATGAAGCGCCCGAAGATGCTGAAATTCCTGAACCTAGTAAGCAAAACGAACAGGCAGATGATAGAAATACCTGGGTAAAGGGGGAATCCAGCGAAGTAGAATTTAAATCCACCCTGCGTGTCTCTTTGCATTCGGGAAAGCCGGATGACCGGGTTGAACTTGCCTGTTTAAAAACTATCGCTGCGTTTCTCAATACGCATGGTGGTTCTCTGGTTGTCGGTCTCGATGACGAAGCAAACCCCGTTGGGCTAGAGCATGACAAATTTGATAGTGAGGACAAAATGAGCCTTCACCTTGTAAGTTTGGTAAATGCCCGCATGGGCCCATTGGCTATGACCTGTACGGACATTCGCTTTGAAGATTGCGAAGACAAAAGAATAATGGTCGTAAAGTGCCGCAAAGCCAGCAAACCCATATTCTACAAAGAAAAGGGCTCAGAAACCGAGACCTTCTATGTAAGGACAGGCCCAAGCACTACCCAACTAAGTGCCAGCCAAACCCAAGACTACATAACCCAAGCCTGGAGTTAAAATTACTTTCCTATGTACCAAATAAATACAGAGAACAACGAGTTGATTGAGATTAACCCAAGGGGTTTCAAAGACCTTGGTTTTAAGGAAAGAGAAAACCTACAAGAGTGGATCGCAAAAACTCCCAGTGCTCTTGGTGAAGAGCTTCTGATTATTCAAAAGGAATTTGATGGATTTGATGATACAAGAGAGAGGCTTGATCTCCTTGCTCTGGATAAAAAAGGAAATCTCGTTCTGATTGAAAACAAACTTGATGACTCTGGAAAAGATGTAGTTTGGCAGTCTCTCAAATACGCCAGTTATTGTTCTTCACTCAAGAAAGCAAACATTGTGCAGATGTATCAGGAATATTTGAATAAAGAAGGGCTTCAAGCTGATGCCACTGAAAATATTTGTGAGTTTTTAGAAAAAGAAGACATAAACGACATCATCTTAAATAGTGGTACTAATCAGAGGATAAAGTTGGTCGCGGCCAACTTTCGAAGAGAAGTAACCTCGACTGTTTTGTGGCTTCTAAATTATGGCCTACAAATCGAATGCTTCAAGATAACTGCCTATTCCAAGGGTGTAGATACACTCTTAATCAATTTTGATCAGATTATCCCTACTCCCGAAGCTGCTGATTTCATGATAGGGATTAACGAAAAAGATAAAGAGGAAAAACAAGTAGAGAGAAGCCGGTCCGTAGCTGAGACTCTTCGTTTTGAATTTTGGAACCTTACTTTAGACGAACTCAGTAGACGCAAAATTTCTTTATTCGATAAAGTAAGTGCAAGCAGAGATCATTGGTTAAGCGTAGGGTTTGGCATTTCAGGAATTTCACTTGCGATGATTTTCTCTAAGTTTGAAGCGAGAATTGATCTTTACATAAGCAGATCAGATAAAGAAACAAACAAGCAAATCTTTGATATTTTTGCTGAGAACAAGCATGAGATCGAACAATCTTTTGGCAGCGAACTTACCTGGCAAAGACTAGATGATAAGAAAGCTTGCAGAATAAAGTGCTTCAAAAAATTTGATGGCTACAACAAAGAGAATTGGGAAGAAATGATCGATTGGCTTGCCACTCATTTAACAAAAATGAACGACGCCCTTCGGCCTATCTCTGTTAAAATTAGTAGAAAGCTAAGAGGCTAGAACACTCCGGGGTTATTTTCCCTCAACTCTCCACCACCACAAGGTGAAGAGAATCCAGGCGGAAGCGGGATTCCGCGAGGGCTTCTTCGAGGGAGGCTTGGTGGCTTTGTAAGTTTTTGATTTCCGATTGGTCAACCGATGGGTTGAGACGGGCGAGGTTTTGGAGGCGGGAAATCTCGGAGTGAAGCTCCTGCTCGGCCGCGATGCTGGATTCATCAACGAGTCCCTGCTTCACTTCGAACATGTGACCTTCGGCGGATCGAAGCATTTTTTTGACGAGGCGTTTAATTCCGGAATTTCCCAGGATCTCATCGGTGTCCGGTGTGGGATTGATCTTTCCTGCGGATAGATCGGGTGCGGAAATGATCTCTCCGGTGTGATCGAGCCAAATAGTGGTGGGGGTAATGGACAGGTAGCGATCGATGTGTAAATCAGCGGAGGCCACACATTCGACCAGGTAGGTGACTTGCAGGAAAATACCCGGGGCTTCGGTACCCTGATAGACGGAGAGCACGGCGTTGCCTTTTTCGCTGCTAAGCAGGGAGTCGAGCGAGTTGCGAAGCAGCGGATGATCCGGCGTAAAAAATTGGATATCGTCACGGTTGAGGCCGTCGGTACGGTCGAAGGTGGCCATCATGCCTTTGGGATCGAGACCAGGCAGGCTGTCCATCTGCCCATACTCGGGCTTAAATAAATAGCGCCTGTCGCTGAGGTCTTCTACCCGCAGGCCGACATATTCCATGAGGTCGGTGGCAAAGGTCTCAAAGGCGAAGTCGGTATCGCATGCCTGGATCTGTTCCCGAAGCACTTCGCTCTGGCCGGGTTTATTGGAATTTCGGGCGAGCAGGCGGAGGTAGCCATTTTCCAGTTGTTCGCCCAAATCTTTACGGGCATCGGAAACCTGCGATACAAGAGCCTCGAGAGCATCCATATCAAATTTCTCTGACAAACTGGTGAGCTTTACCCCAAATTGATGGGCGAGAATCAGGGCGGTGGGCACGGGGTTATTAAAAATACCTACTCCCTGATTATAAAACTGGACCCATACTTCTTCGGAGGTTCCGGGCATATAGGGGAGATGAATATGGATGGTGCTGGTCTGGCCGATACGGTCGAGCCGGCCAATTCGTTGCTCCACGAGCTCGGGGTTTTCGGGGAGATCCCAAAGGATGAGGTGATGGGCAAACTGGAAGTTGCGACCTTCGCTTCCGATTTCGGAGCAGAGGAGTACACGGGCACCTTCGGGGTCGGCAAAGTAGGCGGCCTGTCGGTCGCGCTGGATGAGATTCAATCCTTCATGAAATTGGCTAAGGTTTAAATTGATTTGTTCCTGGACGGCTTCATAAATTTCTTCGACGAGAGTGCGGGTCTGGCAGATGAGCAGGACTTTTTCATGGGGGTGTTCACTCAACCAGTCGACTAGCCATTCGATCTTTTGCTCGAAGGAGGAGATGCCTTCCTCAGGTATATCAAGTGGGTGAAGTACGGGATGGCGCTTGGGGAAACCCTTGAGTTCTTTGCGGGTATTGCGAAACATGACCCGCCCGGGCCCGAAACTATCGATGATATTTTCAATGAGTTGGGCACGATCGGTTTTAGATAAAGATTTCTTATCGGAGTATTGATCATGAAGATGGGAAGAACTCTTTTTGATCATCTCCAAGTCGGTGGGAGTGAGTTCCTCCTGTCCGTCAATCCGATCGACGAGTTCGGCCATTTCCTGATAGTGCCCGCTCTCCTCGATAAAAGTTTCCAAATCATTGTAGCGGGCGGGGTCGAGCAGGCGGAGACGGGCAAAGTGGCCCTCGGGCCCGAGTTGCTGAGGCGTGGCAGTAAGGAGAAGGACGGAGGGGATTTTCTTGGCAAGGGCTTCCACCATTTGGTAGGAGGTGCTCACCTCTTGAGGGGTCCATTCAAGATGATGGGCCTCGTCGACAATCATCAGGTCCCACTCCGTTTCCAGTACTTGGGCGTAGCGTTGGTGGGAGGTGGTTAAATAATCAAGGCTGACGCAGACGATCTGACTATCGAGAAAGGGGTTGGTTTCGGGATCGGAGCTTTCGATGGCCTGGCAGCGTTCCTCATCAAACAGGCTGGCGACGAGGTTGAACCGGCGGAGCAGTTCGATGAACCATTGATGCATCAGGGA
>PBTU01000147.1 GCA_002729295.1 Verrucomicrobiales bacterium
CCACGTCGGCATCCGCACCAAGACTCACAAGCTCATCTACTACTACGGATGCAACTACGACGGCGGCTACCGCACGCCTCCTGGCTGGGAGCTCTACGATCTCGCCAAGGATCCCCACGAAACCAAAAACCTCTACCATGATCCTTCGAGTGCGGGCTTAGTCAAAAAACTCAAAGGGCAACTCGCCGCCACCCGCAAGCGCGTTGGTGACGATGGCTCGCATTTCCCTGAAGTCGAAAAAGTCGTTCAGGAATTCTGGGACTACGACGAGGTCGACCAAGCCAAAGCCAAGCTCATTTCCCACGCCTATCTCAAGCGCCGAAAAGCCGAACTCGCCGCCGGAAAACGCAACACTCCCACCGTCAAAGGCCACGTGGAAAAAAATCCCCCTTGGGAAAAATAATGAAGCACTCCCTCGTTAAAGCCGCTGATGATCTTCGCAAGCAGCTCCGGAACCTCACCTTTCCCGATCCCGTTTCTTGCACCTACAACCCACTCGAATACGCGTGGGATCGACACTGCGACTACCTAACGAAATTCGGTAGCGGACAAAAGAAAGTCCTCTTTCTTGGAATGAATCCCGGACCTTATGGAATGGCTCAAACCGGCGTTCCATTTGGCGAGATCCCCCACGTCCGCGATTGGCTGGGTATTTCCGGCCTCGTCGGCAAGCCCGACCCCGAACACAAGAAACGCCCCATCACCGGCTTCGACTGCGAACGCTCCGAGGTTTCGGGTCGCCGCCTCTGGGGACTCTTTGCGGAACTCTTTGGAACAGCCGAAACGTTCTTCGAAGATCATTTCATCGCCAACTTCTGCCCGCTCGTCTGGATGAAGGACAGCGGGGCCAACCTCACTCCGGATAAACTCCCTCGCGAATCAATGGCGCCCGTCGAAGAAGCCTGTTCGGCTCATCTCAAAAAGATCATTGAGATCCTACAACCTACCCAGCTCATCGGGGTCGGCGGCTTTGCCGAAAAGCAACTCGCCGCCGCCAATCCGGGCGAGGCTACCCTCGGACGCATCCTCCATCCCTCACCAGCCTCACCCGCCGCCAACCGCGACTTTGCAGGCACCGCCACGAAACAGCTCAAAGAACTTGGCCTTCTCTAAAGCTCCACCTTCAATCGGTAGTAGACTTCATCATTACTCACCGGAGTCAGCGACAACACTCGTGTGCGAACTCCAAGAACAGGATCGGAGTCATTGGAGTCCTCCGTCGTTCCCGTTACCGTCGTCCAAGTAATTAAATCCATACTCTGCTGCAAGGTCGTGGTGATCTCTCGCCCAACCAGATCAAGCGTCTCGATCAAGGTGAACTGCCGCGTCCCGGCGACCGACGTCTCCACCACCAAAGGCGACCTCCTAACATGAAAATCACTTGGATCCGACTCGGTGAGATATTCCTCCAGATTGGTAAGACCATCTTTGTCCGGATCATCATCGGGATCAGTTTCAGAAGCCACACCATACCCCGTCGCCCAGCCTCCAAGTCTTCCCTCCGGCGGAAGAGCGGCAGTATCTTTGGCCGACTGGATGATGGCATCCAGAGCAGCCTCATGCTCGCTCACCCTGCTGGCATAAGTGTGAGACCTCGCGTATGTGCTACCCGGAGTGATCAGGTCATCCGACGGACCATAATAAAGTCCGGCTCCGTCATAAATGGCTGCACGAAATCCATTCGAATTAGGATTTGGCGGGCCGTATTCGTAAGAATCCACTGCGAAATTTATCCCCGCTATTTTCCAGGTCCCGCCATCCTTGATAAACCATCCGCCACCAGAATCCTTATTGGCAGCCTGACATTCACTCTGCCCTAAAGTTCCGTCAAAGTCACAATACAATAGAAGGCCCTGAGAAGATGTCGTCACACCATCGACAATATTTCGCCCCCAGCGAGCTCTACGGTCAGCTACATTTCCAAGCCATCCTTTCGTCACTCCATTTAAAGTCACCGTGGCTCCACGACCATCACCATACCCAGTCATAACAAGGCCCTCCCCATCCTCGGCAAAACTAATAATGTCACCCCCAACCTCAACATCCGGACTCCCCAACTGAGAATAGAGCTCAGCATATGAAGGAAAGGTTTCCCATATTTCAAAAACCCGGAGATCGGTGTTTTTCATCATTCCATCGTCAGGGTCCAACCACTGAATGGTCTGCGGGTTCCCGCTGTTCCTGATGGTAAATACCTTCTCGGCACCACCTGTAATATAGCTTGGCTGAGTGATGATCTCACGGTCCATCGTCCCGCTCGACCCCAGTCCCACATGAGCAGCAGTCAGGTAGTGCTTAGGTGAAATAATCGTCCCTAAATACTGCTCTCCTCCGTTTTGCCGCGTCGTCACAATCTGGAACTGCCACCCGCTATTCGCATAGAGCCCGGTTGGCGCGGTCTCCGTATTCGCCGGCATACTGGCGGCATCAAAAAAAATCATCCCCGGACCTGGCGATGCGAAAAGTATAGAGAGTAGCGCTACTTTCACAAACCATACCCTAACCTAAAATCTCCCAGTGTCCTCTAAATCATTTCCCTACCCCAAAATAATCATAATAACTTCCCCTCGTCAGAAGCACTTTGCTGATCCAGGTATCCCTGATCAGTCTGCAAATTCCCCGCATCAATCGCCTCGTGAACCAATTCATCGCAGCGTTCATTCAGGGGATTCCCGGCATGACCCTTGACCCACTTCCAGGCCATCTCATGCCGGCTCGCCGCGGCGTCGAGACGACGCCAAAGGTCCTGATTGAGCACAGGCTTTTTGTCTGACTTGGTCCATCCCTTTCTCTTCCATCCCTTCAGCCAATTTTTAGTCAGGGCATCGATGACATACTTGGAATCGGAATGCAGCAAAACCTGACAAGATTCGCTCAGGCTTTCCAAGGCGCTGATCACCGCCATCAATTCCATGCGATTATTGGTGGTATGATCAAACCCTTCCTTCAGCTCCTTGCGGTGCTTCCCAAAAATCAAAATCGCGCCATACCCCCCCGGACCCGGATTCCCCCGGGCTCCTCCATCTGTATAAACGACAATCTTTTTCAAAACCCTGCCTCCTTCACTTTCGATACGCCATAAGCTGACGCCTACCAAACAATGAGTCGAGACCTTATCCCTTAGGAACTATCTTCGTCTCGCACCACTTCGTTACTTTTAAAAAGTCGTCCTGCGACTCAAAAGCCTCACGGGGCAAAATAAAATAGAGATCCTTTTCCGGGTATATCAAAATTGCCTTTGGAGAAAGCAAGCGGTCGCTGAAGTCAGACCACTTGAATTCACTCTCGTGACTTTCGGAATGCTGTTGAAACCCCTCCTCTGTGAATTCCCAATGCACTTCCTGTCCGGCCTGGGGAGATGATTTGGCACCCCGTATGAGGCGATACTGCCAGAAGTATTTTCGGATGAACAAGACTGGCCCCGCTACCACCATCATCAGCCCCAGAATACGATCAAGACGATTCTCCGCCCCCGCCGTGAAGGCGATCAGTATTCCAATGGGAATAAGGAGGAGGTAAAAATAGCGTATCACCAAAAAGACTGGATGCCGGTATCGCATGTGGAGCGCCGACCCCAGCTTCAGGGCAGGCACATCAAATTTGCTCGTCGCGCGAAGTAATTTCATCCACCACCAGCCATACCCCGCCTCTTTGCACTCGACAAGGCGGGTCTCATCATGAGGCACTAATAACCATGAAAACATTTTTTGCCCTTCTCGGTTCTTTGGCGCTCTTCGGAAGCGCCAGCCTCCGGGCCCAGGAAGCTTGGCTCCTCGAAATGCCCAAGAAGTTTGGCAGCTATCTTCTTAGTAAATCCAAAGCAGGTGAAAACGAAACCCTTCAAGAAATCATTACCAAGCTTCCAGCCCTGGTGACTAAAAAAACCGTTCGGGAGGTCGAGTCCATCAAGTGGAAGGCTCCAGGAAAAAATCATCAGGCGAAAAGTCGGTATAGCTCCAGAGTGGGGGTGGATAAATCCCAACGGTCCCTGAGTATTCAAACTCCTGCGGGGGAAAATAACTACAAAATCGATAGCTATGGAGAGCTCTCTAAGTCTTGGGCACCCACCGTGGTTCTCATCAAAGGCGATCAATACCTCATCCTGTTCGAACGTGATGAATCGTCAGAAAAAGAAAGCATCACCGCCTCCAACATTCGATCGATCTCCTACAAGGCGGCTGAAACCGGCGAGCTCACTTGGTTTTCCACCACTCCTCTGGACGAGAAGACCCTCACTTTCAGCGAAGTTCTCGATCTCAAAGCTGCAGGCCGCCCCGTTCCCATTCAATATGGCGTCCGCGTCGTCGCCCGCCTTGCAAAAAAAGGGGAGAGCCTGTTGCAACTGGAAGTGAGTGGGAAGGAATCCAGTAATCCCGATGCGGTCCTGCTCCACCACAATGAAGTCCGCTTCCAAAACTTCGGCCAACTCACCGGACCGCTGAAAAAAGAAACGGTGTCTCTCAAAACACCTGACGTTAAAGACGGGGGCGAGAACGGCACATGGACTCTCAACGTCGAAGGAGAGTAAACCGAAAAAAGCCGCCACTTTTCAGAAAAGCGACGGCTGGAAAATTTCCTCCGGAACCCTAGCGCCCGGAGATCGGAAGAACGGGCGAAAGTTCCGCTGCCCCGACATACTTCGTCAACGGACGATAGAGGCGGTTGTCCTCCAACTGCTCAAGAACCTGTGCCGACCATCCGCTCATACGGGAAATCGCAAAAATCGGGGTGAACAAGTCAGTCGGGATATCGAGAGAATAGTAAACGGTCGCAGAATAGAAATCGACGTTGGCATTCAACCCCTTGCGCTCACGCATCATCGTCGCGATCCGCTCGGACATATCAATCCACTTGGTTTCACCTAGCTCTTCAGTTAGCTTGATCGCCATTTTCTGCAGATGGGGTGCACGAGGATCGAGCACCTTGTAGACCCGGTGACCGATGCCCATGATCTTTTTCTTATTAGCCAGACAATCTTCCACGTAAGCGTCCACTTTATCGAGGTCGCCGATTTCCTGAAGCATCTTAATCACGCCTTCGTTGGCACCACCGTGAAGAGGTCCTTTCAAGGTTCCGATTGCCGAAGTCATCGCGGAGTAGAAATCCGAGAGAGTTGCCACAGTCACCCGTGCCGAGAAAGTGGAGGCATTCATGCCGTGATCCGCGTGAAGAATGTAGGCGATATCAAGCGTCTTGGTCGCCGCTGCTGATGGCTCTTCACCAGTCATCAGGTAGAGAAAATGTCCCGCTTCCGAGAGATCTGTGCGCACAGCCGGAAGGTCCAGTCCTTGGCGGGCCCGGTGATAATAGGCCACGATGACCGGAGTCTGCGCCACCACGGCCAAAGCCACTTCCCGGTTGGAGACCTGATCAGGCTCACCAATCTTGGCACGCTTGTCGTAAAGTCCGAGCATGGAAATCGCCGTGCGGAGTATGTCCATCGGATTGGCATCCCTGGGAGCGGCCCGCAAAAAATCAATCACCCCCTGCGGGATCTCGCGGTCATTTCGAAGAGCATTTTCCAGAGATGCCAGTTCTTCGGCATTGGGAAGCTTGCCCCGATGCAAAAGGTGCACGACTTCTTCATAAGTGCAATTTTCAACCAAATCATCGATGGAATATCCAAGATATGACAGGCGGCCATCCGCCCCCTCCACCTTTGAGAGTGCGGATTCATTGGCAATAACTCCTTCGAGACCTTTGGCGTAATCAGACATGATAATCGAGAATAGTGTGTGTGTTAAAAATTAAGTTGCGAAGAGATAAGGTGAGCGCCGAACCCGCGCAAGGGTTTCCCGCAACCTGAATGCGTTTTTTTATTTCGGCACCCTTAACAGTCTGCGCACACTCTACGCCATGAGCCCTCAGTGGATCCTTGTTTTGGAAACCAGCGTCACCGACGCCTCGCTCGTTTTGGCCTGCGATGGAGAAATCAACGCCCGCGCAAATTTCACCAGCGAACGATCTCAGGAGGTCGACCTCTTCCCGCCGTTACAGGAGATTCTCACCTCCCTCCCCTCCGGCGAACGCCTCTCAAGCATCGTCATCGGCACCGGCCCGGGTAGCTACAACGGAGCCCGTGTCGGCATCGCCGCCGCGCAAGCCATCGCACAAACTCACAACTGCTCCGTCGCCGGACTTTGCTCCTTCGAAGGTGTCACACAACTCCGGGACGCGCCAATCTCTTGGGCCGTCGGAGATGCCCGACGCGGCTCCTTTTTCCTCATGAAACTCATCGAGGGGAAAACCTCCTCCGCTCCCGAGCTCCTCAAGCACTCGGAATTCCTCTCCCGCCTCGCTTCCTGCGATGGCCCCATCGCCACCTTCGAAAATCCCGACCGCCTCAAACTCCCCAAAGGCCATCAGGTCGTCGAATCCGCCGCCACCGCCGAAACCCTCCTCGACGCCTGGCTCTCCCGCAGCCCTACCGAGCAAAAGGCAATTCAAAAAATCCCCACCGAGGCCTTCTATCTTCGCCCCCCTCACATCACCAAAGCCAAGCCGAAATCGTAATCATCGCGCTTTCACCTGTCTCCGTCCGCAGGAACCCTCGCGGCGCGTCATTTCCGCCAGCGCTTCGATTTCATCTCAAAGCGCTCCAAAGTTCCCTCCGCGACTTTCTCAACCGGAATCCGTAAACTGAAAACTTCTCGAAGTCTCTCTTCCAACTCCTCCGCGCCCTCACCTTCGACGCGCAAGCGAACTTCCGACATCGCATTCACTTCTTCAATGAGCACCTCGTATTCCAAAATACCCGATACGCTCCGCACCACTTCTTCAACCGCCCCGGGATACAAATTCACCCCACGCACCACCACCATATCGTCTACCCTCCCGATGATTCCGCCATCCAAGGCAAACCCATCAGGTTGATCAGCCGGCTTCACCAAATCTCCCGTCCGATAACGCAAAAGCGGCGAACCATGACGCCCCAAAGTCGTAAGGACCAACTCCCCGACTCCACGCTCGTCTTGTTCGATCACTTCACAAAAATACGATTCATGTCGAATCAAAAGCTGCGAGGGATGTTCGAGATCTCCCACCGTAACCGGCCCCACTTCTGTCATGCCATGATGATCAATCACCTCGGCATCCCAAGCATCATTCAAACGCGCCCGCACTTCGGGCAAGCTCCCGCCGGGCTCTCCAGCCACAATCAGTTTTTGCACACCCAGTGAGCGGGCATCATCCGCAATCTCGGCAAGACGCAATCCATAGGTCGGCGTGCAGCATAAAACTTCCGGACGCAATCGCGCGATCATCTTGACCCGATTCTCACTCGTCAATCCACCCGCCGGAATCGCGCGGATTCCCAAATTCGTTGCCGATTCAAAGCCTGCCCAGAATCCCAAAAACGGACCAAAGGAAAAGGGAAAGAAGGCTGCATGTCCCGCTTTGACGCCTGCCTTTTCCCAGACCCATTCCCAATTTCCGCGCAACCAGTTCCAGCCCTCGGGATCATCCAGCCAGATCATCGACTGACCGCTTGTTCCGCTCGTCTGATGAAAGCGCGAATACTTCTCCAGCGGCCGAGTTAGATTCGTTCCATATGGAGGATGGGCCAATTGGTTCGCCGCTAGCTCGGATTTAGTGGTGAAAGGAACCTTCTCAGAAAACTCAGCAAAGCTTTCCACCGCACCGAGGCCATCCAGTTTCTCGCGGTAAAAGAGATTCGATTCCAGCGCCGCCAGAAGACGGTTCGCTTTACCCAACTGAATCTCCTCCAAGCTCATCGCCTCCTAAAGATCAAAAACCGGCCTCTCTGTAAATGGCCATCACAAAACTCCATCCAATCTGAGAGAGATTTTTCAACCGCGAATCGCGCGAATTTTCGCTAATCCTCCTAGAACCGAGCCTGAAAACAATCCGAGATTCGCCTGATTCGCGGTTTCCTCTCTACTGCCCAACCCCGGTCAAAAGATACACCGCAAACGATCCCAGCCAATGTTCCCCGGCATAGCTCCCGCTGAAAGTATCCTTCAGCCCAGCCGCCTCATGCTTCTGCGCCGCCACCAAAAAGATCTCCTTTTTCTCTCCATCCAAAGCACCAGCGATCCCCCGCATCGTCCAGGCCCGGTTGAGATTGAGGCCCACTAGATGCACCAGATGACCGTCTTTCAAATCACTCACTGAGACCGGCTGACTGAGATTTCCCAAATCAAAATCAGGGAAGAACAATCCCAACCACTTACGATAAACATCCTTCGCAAACACCCGCCGCATCAAATCCGCTTCATTCAATCCCGCCGAAAAGAAGTCATTCCCACTGGGCTCATAGCGCACCGGATAGGCCCGGTCTCCCCGGTAAAATTGCCGCGTTTTCACGATCAACAGTTTTTCAAATTCCTCATCTCCCGTTGCCCGCGACCAATCAATCATCTGACCCAGCGGAAACGCCGTCTCAGGATGAAACCCACAACGTATCGGCCAATCCAACTTCGGCAAATAGGCCTTCGCATTCGCCACGATGATTTCCTCCACCGGCAAATAGGCTGCGGCCCACTTCCTGCCCTGCTCATCATCAAGAGCCCGCAGCTCGATCCCCAAACGAAGCGCCCAGGCCCAACCATACATCCGCTCAAACGATTTGAACCTCCGAAGGCGATCAGCCTCTTTCAGTAATCCCTCCTTGGTAAACTTCTCATCCAAGGCCGCCCGCGCTTTCGCGTTCCACTCCGCCTTGGGAAACAAACGCAGCAATCTCACTAAAGTCCAGTGACCATGCACCGACGAATGCCAATCAAAGTGCCCAAAAAACACCGGCGAAATCTCCCGCGGAGTTTTCAAGTCCTCGGCCGTCTTCAAAAAGATCCCCGGCTTGTTCGGAAACTCCTTGTTTAAGCCAGACAAGGCCAACTCAACAAACTCGCCCGCTTGCTTTTCAGAAAGCCGATTTTTGGCTATGAGATTCACACAAAAAACACTGAGGATCACAAAAATTTTCATTGGTCTAATTTTAGTCGGCGGCATCTGCTTTCAAACGAGCCTTCTTTTCCCGGGCTTCCCGGAAGAAACTTTTCAACATGCCCACACACTCTTCCTCCATCACTCCGGTAGTGATTTCACAGTGATGATTCAGTGGCGGATTGCTCTGCAATAGATTGATCCAGCCTCCGGCCGCGCCTCCCTTCGGATCGAGCGCGCCATAGACCACCCGGTCGGGCCGACAATGCACAATCGCCCCCGCACACATCGGGCAGGGCTCCTTCGTGACATACAAGGTGCACCCCTCCAGTCGCCAGTCGCCATAGGCGATCTGAGCTGCACTCAACGCCAACATTTCGGCATGGGCGGTGGCATCCTTAAGGGTTTCCACTTGGTTGCGCGCCCGGGCAATGATTTCATTCCCTCGAACAACTACAGCGCCAATAGGAACCTCACCAGCCTCATAAGCACGCGTCGCTTCTCGCAAAGCCTGCCCCATGAAAAACCCATCGCTTTGGAAATCAATCGCCAGCTCATCGTCCATGCAGACGAAATAGCCGATCAAGCCTCAATACAAAAGCACCGATCACTCTCCGGCGTTCCTGACTTGATAAAACATGCGCTGGATGCCTTCCGGAACATTGAAATCAACAAAATCCGTCTCATCGCCCTGGGAAGCGAAAGAATCGTCCAGCTCCTGCCAGCCTGTCTCGCCCAGGTCCGGACTGCGGAAAATTGCGTAGCTTAAACCGTCGCGCGATTTGAAAGTTAGCGTGACATCATCCGCCCCTCTGGCAATGCTGAGAATGGTAATTTCGTTGTCGACGGCCCGAACGGCGAAAGCGATTTCACCAGCTCCGACACGGTCGCCACCAGGAGGATTGATGCCGAAAAAATTATCGAGCGGCACCCACTCCACGTAACGGGCAAATACGCCCTGATCAAACTCGAAGCTCTGCCGCTGAGTCTGATCCTGAATGGGAGCAAATTCCGGGCTGTAGGAAATTGAAGTTCCAAATCCGTTTGGCCCGTCCGCTGAAGTAGCGAACCGAAGGCTGAACAAGTTGGCACCATTTGCATTGTCGTCAGAATATCCCCAAAAGCTGATCTCCCCCAAACCCACATCGCTGCCGAGGTCGAAAACCATGTTAGGCCGAACTGCCGGAACGGGGTCGAAGTAGTCACCGGCCCCTCCGTTAGGGGCATCGGTCACCCAAGCAAAGGTCTGCGCAAAACCGAGCGCATCGTGTGGCCAGAGGGCATCGAAACCGGTCCCTGCTCCTTGAATCAGATTCGTAGCAAGGTAAAAATCGGAACCACCCAGTTCAGTGGCGCTCGTGACTGACAAGATTGGATAGAAACTCTCAGTAATCCCACCGCTGAGGAGAATTTCCGCCGTCGGAGTATCGGGGTCATTACTCAATATTTGAAAAGTCGCGCTGATTGCTCCTGGGGAGAGACCGGCTGGATCGAAGGTAATCTCAATACTATCCGAAGACAGCGCAGCAATGTTGGCGGGAGGAATGGTGACAACGAAGTTGGCCTTGTTGGGTCCGGTGATATTGATGCTGGCAATATCCAATTGCGCACGACCGAGATTGTCGACGGGTATAACAAGCGTCTCAGCTAGCCCACCCGCAGTGAGCGCAAGCTCGGCCGGCACCAAGATATCGGGCCCAAGTGCAGGTAACGACGAGTTGATCAAAACTTCGGCGGTTGGTGTGTCAGGATCATTGCTCGTGATCTGAAGAGTGGCGGAGATCGGACCGCCAAGCCCTGCGGGATCAAACTGGAGCGTAATATCCGC